>CAIWMA010000064.1 GCA_903913645.1 uncultured Bacteroidales bacterium
ATCCATGCCAAAAACTCCCGAAACAGTGAGAAAGGCGGATTGGTAATAATAATGTCGGCTTCGTCGCGCAGTTTTTTTACCTCTTTGCTTTTAAAGTCGCCATCACCTTTTAAATAATGCCATTCAAGGTCGTTTACATCTACTTTGCCATCGCCGGTCCGGTCGTGCGTAAGTGTATAAATTTTACCGAATTTGCTGGTTTTGCTTTCATCGAATTGCGGATCGCTTATTTCGAACAGTGTTGGCTGGTAGGGAATTTTATAGTTCTTACTTTCCGCCGCGTAACTGGTGCTTATAAGTTTCTTAAGCCCGAACCGCACAAAGTTTTGCGCAAAAAACTTGGTAAAGTTGCTCCACTCAGGGTCGTCGCAAGGCAGCAGCACCGTCTTACCACGAAACACATCAGGATTGAATTCTAAATAGGCATTAATTTCTTTTTCAATATCGTGATACTGTGTATAAAACTCATCGTTTTTTGCGTTTTTAGCGCTGGTGAGGTTGGTGTTGGCCATGTAATTTTAAGTTAGATAGTTGTATTGTTTTCTCATTAAATTCATAAAAAAACATGTTTTCTTATAAAGCTTTAGTGTAGCAGAAATAAGGTATTGCGGGCTTGAAACCTGTAAAGCTACGCAAAAGTTTATACCAGTTATAACGCTTGAATTACCATTGAAACATTTATTCCTACTACACTTGGTATATGTTGCAATATACATTCATTCAATATTATTTACTTAACAGCCAGGTTCCATTTAAAAATGTAAATGTTTTACTGTCAAATATACAAACTCCACCTTCACTAACCTTACCCGCATTTATATTATCATCATAAACGATTTTTGTATTTTCAAAAGTAATCGGTTTACCATTTACCGAATAGTTCCCAGTCAAATCACAGTCGCCAGATGAAATATAACCTTTAACAGAACTCATTGAAACCATTTCTGTCCCCAGTTGCATCCCTATTTTAACCTGATTCAATTTCATTGATGAAGAAGAAGAGATATTTACCTGGCAATTATCAAAAACCCCAATTGAACCATATCTTTCAATCTTTTCTGAATTTGGTTCAGTTGACTTTATCAGGTTTACAATCATTGGATGTTCTTTACTTATTACAATTGTCCCAACTGCGTTATTTGCAATCATTTTAATTGAGGAAGTTCGAATGGCTTTTAAAGTTGCCCCAATAAAAATTTGTGTAGAATCGATTTTGTTTTGAACTAATTTCTTGTTTAACGCAGCCTCATCTTTGAGTTTGGCTGAATTGTTTGTTGTTTTGACTTGTCCAAATGCCAAGACCGAGCCTAATAAGAAAACTAAAACTACAATTGTGTTTTTCATATAATTTTTAATTTTAAAGATTGCCTACTCTTTAAAGGATTTTCGGCTTTCTCCTGAGTTCTCTTTACATGAACCCAAAAGATAAATTTTTCAGTAGAAATTAATATCAAGCTACTTTCCTTTAATCCGTTACTGAAGTTTGAGCGGGACAGAATCCTGGAATTCCTACTGAAACCCTTATTCTAAGACACTTTGTTAGCGTTTCATGATCATTTTACCGGCATCATTTTTACTTTTAATTAATAAGGGAAAAGCAACCTGGTAAAAGTTCTTGAGTATTGAAAAAGAAAATCTCTTTTCTGAAATTATCATTGTTGTATGATGTGCCATTCCTTTAGAATGCCGTTCTCAAATTTTAGATATAGATAGCCTGCAAGAGACATTGCGTATGAAGTAGTACTTATTAGACCGCTTGGTTTCATCATACTAGCTGTTATATCAGGCCACGGATCAATATCACTTATTTTTAATAATGAATCTAATTCGCTATATCTCATGCCTGTTTTAATATTTTGAGCATTCAATTTAACCAAATCAATAAATCGCTTTTGTTTAGCTTCCTTTTCGGCTTCCTTTGCCAATTGTGCTTTCAAATCGGATAGTTTTTTTTTAGCTAATTCTGTGTATTTCCCAGCTGGATATTGAGTAATAAATTCTTCATATGCTGCAGTTGTATTTAATACCTCAGTTTTCTCCCAAGTTCTTTTCGATTGGCTGAAAACAGAAAGTGTAAAGAGAAGAAAAATTACTCCTATAAATAAAATCTTTTTCATAATAATTATTTTTAGTTTGCCTACTCTTTACAGGATTTTCGGCTTTCTCCGGTTTTTTGTCTTAGTATGAATACTAATTTATATCAACAAATATAAACCACTTCCCTTTATATTCCTTTATATTCTATTGATTAATTTTCAATACTTTATAACCTATCGATTCATACTTATCAAGCAAACAAAAAATCCCCGCCACCTCTTATCTCAGCAGCAGGGATTTTCACTAATCTATTTCCACCATTTACAAATTACTCTTCACTTCTTAACTAATGCTAAATCAGTAAAAACCATTATTATTCATTGAATTTGATAAATGATCACTATTTTTATTTTTTTATTAAATAGCCCGGTTCCATCTATTGGGTCACAAAAAAGCCCGCTCCAACGCAGGCCACAATTAACTCATAAAACATAATTCAAATAGCAATATAACTATTTCTGTTCCTTATTTTTCTTAATCAAATCAGCGAGCGGGTCCTTACAATCATCAGGTACTTCTTCATCAAATCCAAGTTTTTGAAAAGCTTCAACCTGTTCAGGGGTGATAGGAAATAAATGACCGGTTGAACGGAGCATATCTTCAAGCTCAAGTTCAAATGCCTTTTCTTCAAGTGTTAAGCGGGTCGCTTGCGTTTTCGGTTTTCTTTTGTTCATCCTCGCAAAAGCGTTCTAGTTTTTGGAAAGCCCTCCGCTTGATCTGCAATAAATTATCAAGCGTTATCTTCCATTTTGTACAAAGATACGCAATTCTATCATTGCTTAAGTATTTGCGAATACCTTTAACACTGAAATATTCCAATAATATGTCACGCTCCCTGGGTTTAAGTTTCATCCATACTCTATCATAAATTTCTTTTCTTCTGCTGAATATTTCTTCTTCACTTTCTTTCTTCTTTTCAAGTTCAATAAATTCATCTTGATCTGACTGAAAACTTTTCAACTCTTCCAGGTGATCATGATAATCAGGAACAATTAGATGAAACTTCTCAAATTTCCTTTTCTCTGTTGTCAATTTCTCTTTTTCTTTTTCAGCAATTCCAGCAAACCATCCAATCAATAATTGATCTTGAAGTTCTTTAGAAATCTTTTTTAGAGATACTTCAAATGAATTTGCATTTAGATAAATCTCTTGCATAGATTTTTCATAAACCTCTTTGTCTAGATCAACAATTTTATGGAAATTATTCTTCTTGCAAACAGCTCTGCAAATATTCCATAAAACTTTTTCATAACGTTCTTTAAACTCATTGAAAGCGTTCAAAGAAATTGATGTAAAATTCTCATTATCAGACATTAAAGAAAACAACTGAGATGTTGGCAGCGACTTAAAAATATTTTGACGAGTCATTTTTTTGATTGATTTTGAGTGAATGAATCTTCGAAATAGGAATTAAAAAAGGCTTTATTCTACTTGTTTTTGGCCTTCTTTGAATTTCAATGCATCAAAGTTCGGATTATCAGTCATTGCCTGTTTGTAGATAGTTTCATCAATCCTCAAACCTGCTGTAACGGTTAAATCATTTGTTATTTTCCACTTATCCTGCACGAACTGGGATAACTCTGTTGATCCGGCATAAGCCCACGGGAAAGCCCCTCCAGGTAATGCAGAATAGA
>CAIWMA010000065.1 GCA_903913645.1 uncultured Bacteroidales bacterium
GCTGTTGCTTTGAGGTCGGAAAGTGCAGCCAGCGTAATTGCACCGGTTGAATGGGTTGGCGATATGGTTGCCGCCTATTTCAACACAACTGATTACACTACCTCGAACCCCAAAGCTGATGGATCGATCCCTAAAAAGAAAGTGATCAGGTTTAAAGCCGGTGCAGATCTTGCTAAAAATGTAAAATAGTCAAGTCCTCAAGCTTAAACGCTAAAGCCTGCGATCAAAAGATTGCAGGCTTTCTTTTTGTAATTCATTGATCATTTAAACTTCACAATATTACGCTTAGTTAAAATAATTTGTACTTTTATTAAAGAAATCAAAAAATGATCTTGTTTTTGTTTCAGCTTTGTTTCACTCTTTTTTGTTGCTTATTTGTTGCCCAAATCAATAAAACCTTTGATAATAAAGGATTATTACTTTCTGTATCGGAAAATAAGTCCAGTACTCAACCACCTTTGGAAGAATGAATTTAAAGCTTTATTGAGGGTTCTATGTTTTCCCAAAAGCTAAAAAACGTATTTATATCATAATTCACATAAAATGAAGACTGCCGGATTTCTCCGGCAGTCGGCAGTGTAGCGGCAAAGGGAAGTCATACAAGTTGTACGGAATATTGTTAAAAGTATTTATTACGTCTTATTTCGTCGTTTTGCGGTTATTAGAGCACTTATTTGTATCCTAGTAAAGTGAAAGTAATTGCGAAGGTAGGCTTTTAAAAACAGGAAGCAAATATCGTACTACTGTTTAATAATTGCCCTCAAGCAGAATAGTAATAGGCGAAAACTTAAATGTATTACAGTAAATATTAAATTATTTCATGAATCAGCCATTTGACTTCTGCAATCAACACAATATCAATATCTTGCAAAATATATTATTGTTTATGAGATTTCGGTAAATTATTTTACATTCTCATCACCTAAGTTCATTATATGTATTTATTTTTTTACATTTAGTTTCAAATATAATCTGTGATGCTTGAATCGAATCTCAGATCGTTATATTTAGTACACAATTCCGTTTCCCCGGAAATTGGAATTGCCTCAATATTTAAGCAATATTTTTATTTCACCAGCAACATTGTTCCGTTATACCAGGAGCTTAACTTGGTAAATTACCTTCTTATTTGTAGGTTTGCACCGTAATAAATCAAATGAGATTCTTAGCCTCAATATTATCTGTTTATCTGCTCTTGCTCACTGCGGTTCCATGCATCGATGCTCATGCTGATAATGTGCTTCATAAAACCACTCTTTCTCAAGAGAAGCAGGACAATCATCAACATAGCGATTCCGATAGTTGTTCTCCATTCTGTGCCTGTAATTGTTGTGCCACTTCAGTGGTTTTCCAGATTTATCAAGCTAAACTCAACTGCTTCTCCTTTTCCGAAAAACAGTATTTCCCGGTTTCTTCCGTTTGCTTCTCAAATCCGTTAGCCTCTATCTGGCAGCCTCCTAAAATAGTTTAATACAATACTGAAAAGTATTTGCTGATTCCTGCATAACAGAGTTATACAGAAGAATCAAGCATTTTTATTAACTATTTTAGCAAATCAGGTATGATAGAAAAAATCATCTATTTTTCAATAAAAAATAAATTTATTGTAGGGCTGTTTGTGGCAGCATTAATTGGATGGGGAACTTATTCCCTGACACGGCTCCCTATTGATGCCATTCCCGATATTACAAATAACCAGGTGCAAATTATTTCACTTGCACCATCACTGGCAGTGCAGGAAGTTGAAAGCTTTATAACTGCACCTGTTGAAGTTGCAGTAGCCAACATCCCCGATATTATTGAACTACGGTCTATTTCCCGGCTGGGCTTATCAGTTGTAACCGTTGTTTTTAAGGACGGGGTTGACCTTTACTGGGCACGCCAGCAACTAAACGAGCGGCTTAAGGAGGCTGAGGAAGCTATTCCGAATGGACTTGCAAAAATTGAGCTGGCTCCTATCTCATCAGGATTAGGCGAGATTTTTCAATACCGACTTGCCGTTGAAAAAGGCCTGGAGAATAAATATACGCCAATGGAATTACGTACTATCCAGGATTGGGTCGTACGCCGCCAAATGCTTGGCACCGAAGGAGTGGCGGACATTAACAGTTATGGAGGATTTGTAAAACAATATGAAATCGCCATAAATCCCGAAAGGCTCAGGAGTATGAACTTAACACTAACCGATATTTTTGCTGCCCTGGAGCGAAATAACGAAAATACTGGCAGTGCCTATATCGATAAGAAACCAACCGCTTATTTTATCCGCGGTATAGGTCTAGTTAAAACTTTAGATGATATTGAAAAAATTGTAGTAAAAAACAGCACTTCCGGAATTCCTGTCTTAATCCGTGATTTGGCTCAAGTTCAATATGGAAGTGCAACGCGCTATGGAGCTTTGGTTGTTGATACATCCGAAGCGGTAGGAGGCGTGGTTATGATGCTGAAAGGAGCAAATGCACACCAGGTAATTGAAGATGTTGAAACCCGTATCAAATCAATCCAGAAATCGTTACCCAAAGGAGTAAAAATTGAACCTTTCCTGAACCGTTCCGACCTGGTTGGCAGAGCCATTGGTACTGTATCCGAGAATCTTATAATTGGAGCATTAATTGTAATCTTCATACTAGTCTTGCTATTAGGTAACCTTCGTGCAGGGCTTATTGTAGCCTCGGTCATCCCCCTTTCAATGCTCTTTGCCATTTCACTAATGAATATTTTCGGAGTCACCGGCAACCTGATGAGTCTGGGCGCAATTGACTTTGGACTCATTGTGGACGGTGCAATTATTATTGTCGAAAGTGCTGTACACCGAATAACCATGAGCAAGCATCACCACGTTGGCCTGGAGAAATTATCGCAGGACCAAATGGATGAAAATGTTTTTGAGTCGGCAAAACGCATGATGAGTTCTGCTACATTTGGACAGATCATAATTCTGATCGTTTACTTGCCTATCATGGCACTGGTCGGCATTGAAGGAAAAATGTTTCGTCCTATGGCCCAGGTTGTTGCATTTGCTTTGCTGGGAGCAGCAATTCTTTCTTTAACTTATGTCCCGTTGGCGTCAGCTTTATTTCTGAGCAAAAAAACTCAGCATAAACACAATTTTTCTGATACGCTTATGGATATGATTCATAAAGGGTTCAATCCTGTTATAACCTTTGCTATCAGGCGCAAATTCCTTGTTACCATTTCTGCAATTATTTTATTTCTGGGTTGTTTAGTTATTTTCAGCCGGTTAGGTGGCGAATTTATTCCCCAGCTCGAAGAAGGCGACCTGGCTGCAGGTGTTATTACTTTACAGGGAGGCTCACTTTCAAATACAGTGGATATGGTTAAGAAAGCGAATAAAATTCTCCTCGAAAATTTTCCTGAAATAAAACATACCGTCTGTAAAATCGGTGCCGGTGAAATCCCTACTGATCCTACACCAATGGAAACAGGTGATTATATCATAACCCTGAAACCCAAAAGTGAGTGGACTTCAGCAAGGACCCGTGAAGAACTGGTTTCAAAAATGGAAGAAAAACTGATAGTATTGGCAGGGGTCAAATTTGAGTTTCAGCAGCCCATTCAAATGCGCTTTAACGAACTTCTATCCGGTTCCAAACAGGATATTGCCGTCAAAATATTTGGTGCCGACCTCAATACCCTTTCCGCCAAAGCAGGCGATGTAGAAAAGATTATCAGGCAAATTGAGGGCGTAACAGATATAAATGTGGAAAAAGTGACTGGCCTGGCACAGGTTCAGGTTGAATATAACCGCAACAGGCTTGCTCAGTATGGCCTTTCTGTTGAAGACGCAAATTCTGTTCTCAGGGCCGCTTTTGCCGGAAGCCAGGCAGGAGTGGTGTTCGATGAAGAGAAACGTTTCGGGTTGGTAGTTCGTCTCGACAAAGATTACCGTCAAAGTCTTGATGATGTTAAAAACCTTTCCATTGCTCTTCCTGGTGGAGGGCAAATCCCATTTGAACAGATAGCTGACATTCAAATAAAATCAGGCCCTGCACAGGTTTCAAGAGAAAACACCGAACGCCGGATTACCGTTGGCTTTAATGTTCGAAATCGTGATGTACAAAGTGTTATTGCTGAAGTCACCAAAAAGATCGATACAAAAGTAAAGCTTCCATCAGGGTATTATGTGACATATGGCGGACAGTTCCAAAACCTTGTAGCTGCAAAGAACAGGCTTGCCATTGCAGTTCCTGTCGCGCTCCTGCTCATTTTCGTTTTACTCTACTTCACTTTTCATTCGGTAAAACAAACATTGTTAATCTATTCAGCCGTTCCATTGGCTGCCATTGGCGGGGTAATTGCTCTCTGGTTGCGGGGAATGAACTTTTCTATTTCGGCAGGCATTGGTTTTATTGCATTGTTTGGCGTTGCGGTACTCAATGGCATTGTATTGATTGCAGAATTTAACCGTCTCGAGAAAGAAGGAATAACTGATGTTTCCGATCGTGTTCTGAAAGGCTTGCGGATCCGCTTACGATCAATTATCATAACCGGTTTTGCACCAGCTTTGGGATTTCTGCCAATGGTAATATCCACTTCTGCCGGGGCTGAGGTACAAAAGCCCCTGGCTACAGTAGTTATTGGCGGACTTATTTCAGCAACTTTACTAACTTTAATTGTTTTACCTGTATTGTATATCCTATTTTCTTCAGGTAAGTCATGGTTCAAATTCAAAATAAAACCTGCTAAAACTCTGCCATTTTTGTTGATCCTTTTTCTTAGCCTATCTTTTTTCAATACTCTGAAAGCTCAACAACCTGTCCGGATCAATTTGAACGATGCTGTAAAAATGGCTTTGGACAGTAACTTATCAGTTCGTTCGTCCGTATATTCACTCGAAGTTCAGAAAGCGCTAAAAGGCGCATCCTGGGATATTCCCAAAACAACTTTAGATGGAGAGTACGGACAAATTAATTCGCATACCAAGGACAACAGCTTTACTCTGTCACAGTCGTTCTCTTTTCCTACGGTTTATAATACTCAAAGTAAACTGGCAGCCTCCGGCATTAAAAGCAGCGAATGGGAATTGAAAGGATCACAGCTTGAGATAGCTACACAGGTTAAACAGGTATACTGGCAGTTGACATACTTTGCAGCAAAACAAAAATTACTTGTTTACCAGGACAGTCTTTTTTCACGATTTCTTTATGCAGCTGAGCTACGATTAAAAACAGGCGAAACCAACCGGCTTGAAATGATTACTGCCCGATCGCAAAGCCTGGAGGTGAAAAACGAGCTTCAACAGGTACAATCTGATGTCGGAATTTCTATGCGAAAGCTTCAGACCCTTATAAATACTAGCATTCCTTACATGCCTACCGACACACTTTCCAGGAAACAAATGCTAGTATTGTTACCCGATTCAACAGCAATAACACAAAATCCAACTTTAGGTTTTATTAAACAGCAGGTTGAAACAGCAAGCTATGAGAAGAAACTGGAACAAAGCCGGGCTTTGCCCGACCTGACTGTTGGTGTGTTCAGCCAAACTATGCAGGGAACACAGGAAGTGAATTCTGTTCTGCGCACTTTTGGTCCGGGCGATCGTTTCAATGGTTTTCAAGCTGGCATTACACTTCCAATCTGGTTCAAGCCATACACGGCCAAAGCGAAAGCAGCCGGGATAAGGCAGAATGTGGCCCAAACCAATGCTGAAGCTTATTCAAAAACGCTTTCATCTAACTATCGCTCATTACTCGATGAATATGATAAATACAGTAAGAGCGTCGATTTTTATGAGCAGCAGGCAATTCCTGAAGCTGAATATATAATTGAGCAATCAGGCCGCAGCTACAAAGCCGGAGCAATGGATTACCTGGATTACGTGCTCAGCCTTGACCGCGCTCTTACAATCAAGCAGAATTACCTTGATGCATTAAGCAGCTATATGCAGACCATAATAAACATTGAATACATTTCTGGAAAAACGCTATAAATCCCTTAGATCATGATAAAATATAAAATAAAATCAATCATCATCCTTTCCACATTCTTGGTTTTGCTATCCTCTTGTGGGAACAATAAGAAATCACTCGAAGTTAAAGAAGTCGAAATGCTGCCTGACAGCATTGTGGAATTGCGTGCCGATCAGTTGAAACTTTCTGATATTAAAACAGGTTCCATCGAAATGCGTTCCCTGAGCGGGACTCTAAAGGTAAATGGCATTGTGGCTGTAGCACCGCAAAACTTTGCAACCGTATCCGCACCTTTGGGCGGATTCGTGAAAAGTGCATCATTAATGCCAGGCCAGTCCGTAAGTAAAGGGCAAACATTAGCTATGCTCGAAAACCAGGAATTTATCGATATTCAGCAGAATTACCTGGATTCTAAAAACAAGCTCGAATATGCTGAAGCTGAATTTAAAAGACACTCTGAGTTATACAAGGACGATGTATATTCACAAAAGAACCTGCAACAGGTAACAACCGAATATAAAAGTCTTAAAACACAGGTTAAAGCATTGGAGCAAAAACTTGCACTGATCGGTATTAATCCGGCAACTTTGAATGATGATAATATTACACGATCTATCGCTGTGGTATCTCCGATCAGCGGGTATGTGAAAGCAGTAAATGTAAACATTGGCAAGTTTGTTTCTCCATCTGATGTTATGTTCGAAATCGTGAATAGCAATAAGCTCCTCCTCGAACTTACCTTGTTTGAAAAAGATGCTGATAAAGTATCGAATGGCCAGAAAATCCGCTTTTTAATCAACAACGAAACCGAACAACACGAAGCCATAATATACCAGACCGGTAAGTCGATAAATGTTGACAAAACCTATAAAGTTTATGCAACTGTTTCTGGCAAATGTAAAAACATGATTCCCGGCATGTACGTTAATGCAACAATCGAAGCGAAATCAACCCAGGTAACAGCAGTCCCTTCTGAAGCCATTGTTAGTTTTGATGATAAGGATTATATTTTTGTTTTTAAAAAAAACAAGGAAGAAGGCGGCAAACCTTTCACTGAATACCGAATGATTCAAATACAAAAAAGCGTTAGTGACGGTGGTTTTACCGCAATCAGCCTTCCGGAAGGCTTCGATATAAAAACGGCAAAAGTGGTGGTTAAAGGCGCATACAACCTGCTTTCGGCAAAGAAAAATGCGGGTGAAATGAGTTGCTAAAAGAATGAGTTAACAATCCAATCAACTATCTACTCATCATATTTGAAATCCGGAGAGCTACCATTTTGAGGGTAGACCTCCGGATTTTACTTTCGAATATGGCAGTTGTATGAACATAGTGTTTTATTAAATGATATTATCTTTGCAAAGCAATTGACATTCTTTGATTCTTATACTCTAAAATCCAACCCTATGAAAGCAAAAATTTCAGTATTAGCCATTGTTCTGACATTGATTATCAGTACAGGTTTTGCCCAGGAGAAAAGCAAAAAAGAAATAAAAGAAGAGAAAAAGATCGAAAAGCAAAAACAGGTCGAAAACATGATCAATTCCAAATCATTTGATTTTACAGGAAGAACCGCAATGCCAACTGGTTACAAATCTGTTAACCTGTCGTCTACAACTAATTATGTGAAATTTCAGCCTGATCTTATTGACAGCTATATGCCTTTTTATGGCAGGGCTTTCAGCGGCATTGGATATGGTGGTGATGAAGGCCTGAAATTTACAGGGAAACCCGATGAGTTCATCATTACGAAAGGGAAGAAAAACTACCAGGTGAATGCAACCGTGAAGGGCGAGAAAGATACTTTTAAACTCTCTCTTTCAGTGGGTTTCGAAGGCAGTGCCTCCCTGACCATAACCAGTAATAACCGAAGCGCTATTTCATATTCAGGAGAAATTAATGCGCCTGAAATAAAGCCGGAAAAGAAATGAAGAAATAGCATCTTGCTTCCAACATGTTTACTGTAGAGAAAAGGAGCCTCAGTCCAATTTGTTTTTATTAAAAACGATTCAATTAACCGATTGAACTATGCCTGTGCCTAAATATTCTGTAATTTGTATCTAACGGAAAGGATATTCTCAATTCATTTTATATTTTAAACCCTAGTTTTCAGGTTAAAATAGTCCAAGGTTGATTGTTTTTATTAAATTCGTCGAATAAAAACACATTGCATCAATATGGGAATTAAAATATTGCTCCGCAAAAACCTGTCTATACTTATTTGCCTGGCTATACTCACACCAATTACCTTATTTGCACAGCGTCCGAAAGTAGGCCTGGTATTAAGTGGCGGTGGCGCAAAAGGCATTTCGCATATCGGTATATTGCAGGCCATTGACAGCGCCGGGCTAAAAATCGACTACCTCACCGGCACCAGCATGGGAAGCATTATTGGCGGGCTTTATGCTATTGGTTATTCGGGGAAACAAATTGAGAAAATTTCGGATGGACTGGATTGGGATGCCATTTTAAGCAATAACCCGAATTATGCTGATATCAGCATCGACGAAAAAGATGAATACGGGAAATATTCCATTGAACTTGGAATTAAGAAATTCAAACCACAGATTGGAACAGGATTGATTGAATCGGAAGAACTCTGGTTAACCCTGAATGAATTGTTTCTGCCGGTTTATAATATCAAGGATTTTTCGAAATTCAATATACCGTTCAAATGCATAGCTACCGATCTTTCGGATGGAAAAGCTGTCGTTTTGTCGAAAGGTGAAATAGTAACAGCCGTTAGGTCAAGCATGGCAATTCCAAGCGTGTTTACAGCCATAGATTATGATTCAACCAAATTGGTGGACGGAGGCATTATCCGCAATTTCCCGGTAACGGATATAAAAAAAATGGGAGCCGATATAGTTATTGGAGTTAACCTGTTTACCGGCTTGCCCGATATCTCCAAACTGAACAATATGCTGGATGTGTTCTACCAGATCACCCAGTATCGCGATGCCGAAGACCTGGTAAAAGAGAAAAAACTCTGTAACCTGATTATTGAACCGCCTGTTGGCAAATACAGCGCGGGAAGTTTCGGCGCCTCTGATTCAATCATGCTGATAGGCAAAGAAATAGGTGAACTTTATTACCCTTATTTTAAGCATCTTGCCGACTCATTGAATAAGCTCTATCCTATTGAGTATAGTCCTGATGGCCGCCTGCCAAAAACAGAGCGCATAGTTATTGATAAAATTGACCTTGATGGCATAAAAAATACCAGCATGAGTTTATTGCTTGATAAGATCGAGATAAAGGAAGGGAAGTCGTATTCGGCAGCTCAGATCAACAAAGGCTTCCGAAAGGCATACTCTAGCCGGTATTACGATAATGTTTACTATGAATTGAAACCCACTTCCGACGGTCATGCCAAATTGGTTTGCAAGGTTAAGGAAAGCCTGTTAACACAGGTAAAACTCGGATTATCGTACCATTCCTATAGCGGAGCTGCAATTCTGGCTAATGTTACCGTTCGGAATTTGCTGCTCGATAAGTCACGAACGATGTTTAAAGTTGCACTTGGAGAATATTTACGGTTTTTGGTTGAGCACAAACAGGCTTTCGGACCAAAAGCAAACAATTACATCAACCTTAGTTTCAAAGGTGAGAACCTGCCGCTGAATATTTATAACAAGGCTGAAAAAACCAACCAGTATAAAGTTAAATTCACTGAGTTTGACTTAAATTATAGCAGGGTTTTTGGAACCGATTGGAGCCTGTCTGCCGGTTTGAACCACCAACGACTTGTTTTTGATCCCGAAGTTGCAGACAATTTTAAGGTAAAAGGCAACGAGAACAACTATTATACGTACTTACGCTCCGAGTCTAAAACAATCAACCGGAGATTATTCCCTACCAGCGGATATGAATTTTTGGCAGAAGCTGGTATTGTATTCAACCGTAAAGCCCAAATAATTGCGTACGATAAAGTAGGCAATTCAATTGATACTTCTGAACTGGTAGATGGAAAACCAGCATTTTACCGATTTAGACTGAACTTCTCCAGGTACCATTCAATAAACTCGAAATTTGTTTTTCTGTATAATTTACAGGCAGGTGTTACATTGAATTCCCAGGGATTTGTTTTCGATAATTATTATTTGGGCGGTGTTCAGCAACTATCGGACAGGCAGATGGCATTTGTTGGACTTAACGAAGGTCAAATCACAACTTCTTCATCCTTCTCTGGCTTGGTTGGGTTGCAGTACAAAGTAGTCGGGAACCTGTTTGTGACTGGAAAGTTTAATTCGGCTATTTACAATTTCAGCACTGCCACAAAAGCATATGACCAGGGCCAGCTAAAATGGATAAATGGCATTTCGTTAGGGCTGGGATATAACCTGGGAGTTCTGCCCATGGAGTTCACAGCAATGTATTCGCCCGAGATTGGCGCTCTTTACTCACATGTAAAAATTGGGTTTTTATTCTAAATTTGACCCAGCCTGAATTTTCCAATAATCTCAATAAAGTGTAAAGAAAATAAGATTTAAAAAATTGGTATTGCTAAATAAAGCCATGAAATAAATGGTGCTTTAATCCAAAATGCTGCTTGTCTGGTATCATCGATTCTGATCTGAGAAATAACAGTATTACTTGATTTAAGTTTTGATTTTTTGCTGGTTTTAGAGTAACTTAGCTCTCAGCATAAGTTATGTTAGAATTGTATTAAGTAAAGGTGTTATAGGTTCGTAAGCATCGGAGTAAATGCCTGATAACACAATTTGATTGTTTATTTACTTTTGAATTTAAACAAACCAATCCATGGAAAAAATGTCAGCTGAAACTTTTACCAAACTTCTTGATCAGTACAATTGTTTGCCTGAACAATTTATTGGAACCGACAATGCGTTTTACGAACGGCACCTGTTATTCGATCATGTAACTGATATATCGAAAGCGGGACCAAGGGAACGCTATGAAGCCATAGCTTCTTCAATCCGCGATATTTTGTCAGCTCGCTGGGTTACTACTGAAGAAGCATATATAAAGGGCAATCCAAAGCGCATTTATTATCTCTCGCTCGAGTTTCTCATTGGCCGTTCCCTGCTCAATAATATAATGAATCTTTTGCTGGGCCCGGTGGCACTGTATACAGCCGAAAAGAAAAACATTGACTGGCACGAATTACTTGAGCAGGAGCCTGATGCAGGGCTTGGCAATGGTGGCCTGGGCCGCCTGGCTGCATGTTTCCTTGATTCGATGGCAACTATGGCTCTTCCAGCCATGGGTTACGGCCTGCGATACGAATACGGCATCTTCGAACAATCTATTGTAGATGGATGGCAACAGGAGAAACCGGCTAACTGGCTTCGTTATCCGGATCCATGGGAAGTTGCTCGTCCGCACGAGACAGTCGAAATTAAAATGAATTGCTCTTTCGAAATACATGATCAGACATTACGTGCTATTCCGGGCAAGCCATCCATATTGATTGGGATGCCTTACGATCGTCCTGTGGTTGGTTATGGAGGAAAAACAATCAATACGTTACGGTTGTGGTCGGCATCAGTTCCTGATTTTTTCGACTTTAAAGAATTCAGCAGCGGTGATTTTATTGGTGCACTTGCCGGAACACTAGCTGCCGAATCGCTGACACGGGTCTTGTATCCTGATGACTCCACTTTCCGAGGCCAGGCTCTGCGTTTTATGCAGGAATATTTCCTGGTTGCCTGCTCGCTGGCAGACCTTATAAAGCGTTTCCGCCAAACTAACTCCGATTGGAAAACCTTGCCTGATAAAGTAGCCATTCAACTCAACGACACACACCCTTCCCTTTCTGTCCCCGAATTAATGCGGATTTTGCTGGATGATGCGCATCTCGATTGGGATGAAGCCTGGGATATTACACAACGAACATTGGCTTATACGAATCATACCCTGCTACCTGAAGCACTTGAAAAATGGCCTTTGGAATGGTTTGAACTCATGTTGCCACGCCACCTGGAAATCATTTATGAAATCAATACTAAACTGATCGAATCTGTTAAAAACCACTACGGTAAAGATGAAAATCGGGTGGAACGAATCAGTCTTATCGAGGGAGGTGAACATAAAAAAATCCGAATGGCAAACCTGGCCATCGTAGGATCACACAGTACAAACGGTGTGGCTGCCATCCATTCCGAATTGCTGCGAACAGTAACGGTAAAGGACCTCGCTGAAATGTTCCCCGAACGTTTTTGCAACAAAACAAACGGAATTACACCGCGGCGCTGGCTACTATTATCAAATCCGCCACTTGCCCGGGCTATTACCGATGTTATTGGCGATGGCTGGATAACAAACCTCGGTCGGTTAAAAGAATTGCGGCCACTGGCTAACGATGCTTCTTTCCAGGCAAAAATAAGGTCGGCAAAGCGGGAGGCAAAGCAGGACTTTGTTACCTGGCTACAGAAAACCCATGGGCATTCTGTAAATCCCGACAGTATATTTGATTGCCAGGTAAAGCGCATCCATGAATATAAACGCCAGCTTCTGAATGCACTTCGCATAGTTGTGTTGTATAACAGGCTTCGGAATAATCCGGAGCTAACAATGCAGCCGATCACCTTCTTTTTTGCAGGCAAAGCAGCTCCGGCATATTATCTTGCTAAGTTAATTATCAAGTTTATTAATAACCTGGCAAAAACCATTGATGGAGATCCTGCTGTCCGTGGCCGGATAAAAGTTATATTTCTTCCTGAATATTGCGCCACTCTGGCCGAAAGGCTTATTCCCGCCAGCGATGTTTCAAACCAGATTTCAACCGCCGGCTACGAAGCCAGCGGCACCAGCAATATGAAATTTATGATGAATGGCGCATTAACATTAGGAACGTACGATGGTGCAAATATTGAGATGGTGGAAGAAGCCGGAGCAGAAAACTTTTTTATGTTCGGACTTACAACAGAACAAGTTGTGAATAGCCGTGGCTGGTATAATCCGCATTGGCATTATGACAATGAACCTGAAACGCGGGCTGCGCTGGACCTGATATTCTCTGATCACTTCAGCAGGAATGAGCCTGGTATTTTCGAACCAATACGCGATGTATTGCTCACACATGGTGACTTCTATATGCACCTGGCTGATCTGAAATCATATTGCGCTGCACATGACCGTCTTACTGAAGCTTATGCAAATCCGGAAACCTGGACCAGCATGGCTATATTGAATATTGCTGGTTCGGGCAAGTTTTCAAGTGATCGGACTATTGCTGAATATTCTTCCGAGATATGGAATGTGAAGCCGTTTCCAATTCTATAATTATCATAGTAAGGTGAAGTTTGACAAACATATTTGCATTTACAGTAACTAAACTAAAAAGTTAAGGTATTAATATTCTTTTAACGATAAACAATATTGAGAAGTTATGAAGGAAAACAATGGATTGAGTGAAATGCCGGGCCAGAGTTTTCCTATCGGACCCACTTTAAAAGCGAGCGGCGTAAATTTCAGCCTGTTTTCAAGAAACTGCCTGAGTGCAGAATTGCTGCTTTTCGACAAGGTTGAAGATGTTGAACCTTCACGGGTAATTGTCTTGCATCCAAACCGAAACAAGACCTATCATTACTGGCATGTATTCCTGCCCGGTATAAAAAAGGGACAGCTTTACGGTTATCGCCTCAATGGAGCAAACAATCCGGAGAACGGTCACCGGTTTGATGCCGGGAAAATCCTGCTGGATCCCTATGCCAAAGCAGTTGCTGTTCCAAAGCAATACAGCAGAAAATCGCTTAGCAAGGCAGGCCCCGCTGGTATTCCATCCATGAAGAGCGTGGTTGCCGATCTGACTCAGTATAACTGGGAAAATGATCGACACCCTATACGGCCATTCGCTCAAACCGTGATTTATGAGATGCATGTCGGCGGATTTACAAAGAATCCAAATTCCGGAATTGTGCCCGAAAAACGTGGAACTTTCCTAGGACTGATTGAAAAAATACCTTACCTCGTTGACCTCGGAATTACAGCAGTCGAACTTCTTCCTGTTTTCCAGTTCGACAGCCAGGATTGTCCCGAAAGTATGGCAAATTATTGGGGTTACAGCCCTGTTTCTTTTTTTTCGGTTCACCAGGGATATAGTACGAGTAGTGATGCGCTCCAGGTTTTGGATGAATTCCGTGATATGGTAAAAGCGCTTCATCGCGCCGGGATAGAAGTTTTCCTTGATGTGGTTTATAATCATACTGCTGAAGGTGATCAGCATGGACCGACCTTTAGTTTCAGGGGAATTGATAACAGCATTTATTATACGCTGGAGCCTGACAAATCGAAGTATGCCAATTTCACCGGTACAGGAAATACGCTGAATGCAAACCAACCCATAGTGCGCCGGATGATCATCGACAGCCTGCATTTCTGGGTGAAACAAATGCATGTTGATGGATTCAGGTTCGACCTGGCTTCCATCCTGGCAAGAGATGAAAACGGGATGCCAGTCGAAAATCCGCCGGTGCTCTGGGATATAGAATCCGATCCGGTGCTGGCGGGGACAAAGCTGATAGCTGAAGCCTGGGATGCAGCCGGACTTTACCAGGTGGGCAGTTTTGTCGGCGATAGCTGGAAGGAATGGAACGGGAAATTCAGGGACGATATCCGGAGTTTTGTGCGGGGCGATAATGGGTTTGTTTCACGCTTTGCCACACGACTTATAGGCAGCCCCGATCTTTACCTTGACGAAAACAGAGAACCGGAACAAAGTGTCAACTTTATAACTTGCCACGACGGATTTACTCTAAATGACCTGGTTTCCTATAATACCAAGCACAATGAAGCCAATGGCGAAGAGAACCGCGATGGAAGCAACGAGAATTTCAGCTGGAACTTTGGCATTGAAGGACCGTCCAAAGACGAATCCGTTGAATCTTACAGGAACAGGCAGGTAAAAAATTTCCTCGCAATCAATCTGTTGGCTGTTGGAGCACCTATGATTCTAATGGGCGATGAAGTGAGAAGAACACAAAACGGAAACAACAATGCCTATTGCCAGGATAACGAATTATCGTGGTTTGACTGGAGTTTGCCCGAAAAACATGCTGACATCCATAGGTTTGTGAAACTCCTGGTTCAGGTTCGCCTGCACCGTGATGCAAGTATGGAAGAATATGCTATGAGTTTGCGGCAACTGCTGGAACAACCGCTGATTACCTGGCATGGAATAAAATTGAACCAACCGGATTGGGCTGATTACTCGCATAGCATTGCCATGACCATTCAGTCTCTTGGAGGAAAGCTGGCCATGCATTTTATGATTAATGCTTGTAACGAACCTTTGGAATTTGAAATTCCCGAACGTATAAATGAAAAAAAATGCTACTGGAAAAGGTGGATTGATACTATTTTGAAAACCCCTGAAGACATACAACTTCTGTATAAAGCCCCTCAAATAACCGGAACAGTATACAAAGTAGGAGCAAATACAATCGTGGTCCTGGTTACACAGGTAAATCTGGTTAATTCCCAAACGAACGATTGCTAACCTAACTGCAATGTATAGTTCCTTCCACATAGGTTGACTCTATTTTAAAAATTCAGTTTTTTCAATGTTCAAATGAACACTAGTTAAATCTATTTTCTGAAAACAGGAATATATATCAACCAATATAAGATTATTGCAAATGAAAATTTCTGATCAAAATTTATGATCATTATCCGTCTGTTTTTGTTTACTTAAGCAAAAGCATGAAAACGAATTTACCCAAATCCGAACCTTCCAGCTCTAATTTACAAGCTTCACTATTCTTAGTATTTTGCACCCCAAAGTCACACTACTAATTAACAGTTTTCAATAAGCAACTTAACCATATGAGAGCAATTGTAAATACAATTTACGGACCACCTGAAGTACTTCAACTCAAAGAAGTTGAAAAACCGACTCCTAAAAACAACGAAGTGCTTATAAAGATACATGCAACAACCGTAAATCGTACAGACTGCGGATTCCGCAAACCGGAATATCTTATTGTCAGGTTGATCAGCGGTATATTTAAGCCTAAAAAAACAATTCTGGGAAGTGAACTTGCCGGGGAAATTGAAGCTATAGGTTCAAATGTAAAATCATTTAAACCTGGCGACCAGGTTTTTGGTTTAAGTACTTACAATTTTGGAACTCACGCCGAATATATTTGTATCCCGGAATCAAAGTCAATCACCTTGAAGCCGGTTAATATATCGTACGAAGAGGCTGCTGCTGTGTGCGACGGGGCATTCCTTGCATTGGCAAACATTAAAAAAATAGACTTTACAAATGCGCCTGAAATCCTGATAAATGGTGCATCCGGATCAATTGGTGTAGCAAGCGTGCAACTCGCCAGACATTATGGTGCAAAAATTACTGCAGTCTGCAATACCGGGAGTTTAGAGTTGATAAAATCGCTGGGAGCCGATTTTGTAATTGATTATACCAAAGAAGATTTTACTGAAAATGGCAAATTCTACGATGTAGTATTAGATGTGGTAGGCAAAAGTTCATTTTTCCGATGCAGGAAAATATTAAACCCAGGAGGCTTATATTTCTCTTCTGAGTTAGGCTACTTATCGCAGAATATTTATTTAGCACTGCTCACGCCGCTTTTCCCGGGCCGAAAAGTGCACTTCCCGATTCCCAAAGACCGAAAGGAAGACATACAATTTTTCAAAGAGCTGATTGAAGCAGGGAATTATAAAGCAGTTATTGACAGGACCTACAGCCTGGAACAGATTGTAGAAGCTACTAAATATGTAGAAACAGGTCAGAAAACGGGAAATGTAGTTATACGTATAGACTGATGATTTTATAGCTTTTTTTCTTAACTGCAAGCTCACAGGAACTGCCGACGCTCCCGGGAAAACGTTTTGGCGCTTGGCAAAGAAGCGGATTTCGAAGCACTAAACTGTCTGCCAACACTGAACTTGATACGTAGTACAAAGCTTCATTTAATCACTGAATCGCCAATTTCTTGTAGCTGCTGTTAGTGGTTAGTGCTTTTTTTAGTCATCAGCTTGTCTAAGTTTTCTTGCAACGGTTTTAATAAGTGATGTTTTTGTGCTTTTGCCAAAGCAACAGCTTTTTCTTGAACTGAAATTGCAAGATCGAGTTTACTATTTTTATCAAGTATGAAAGCATAGTTGTCATAGGAGTTGCAATCATTTGGAAATATTTCCGTGTTTAATTCTAATACTATTTCGGCATCATTCAAACGGTTTGCTTCAATAAATTGAGAGCCTATTGCACCTAATAACGAAATTTGTTCATCTTCAACATTACTATAAAACGACACAGCTTTCTTGTAATAGATTATTGCTTCATCTATCTGATTCTTCTTCAAAAA
>CAIWMA010000066.1 GCA_903913645.1 uncultured Bacteroidales bacterium
AAACGACTTGTTTGTCTTATTAAGCAATTCAATGTATTCATTAGAAGCACCATTATAAGCTGGATTAAATTGATTGATTACAATTTCTCCGGCAGATGGTAGTATTATTACATTAAATGAATTACTTGTTGCACCGGTTAATGAGCCTGACGAAGCACCAAGTGTAACGCCTGTTCCGGCCGAACTAAAGGATAAAGTATTAAAAGTAGCAAGTCCACTTACTGGTGTAACAACAACCGGAGATCCGGTTAAAGTAGCACCACTTGCAGTAATTGATACATTTGTAACATAATTCAGGTCTCTGTTGCCGTTTGCATCATTTGCACTTACCGTAACAGCAGGCGTAATATTGGACGAAGTGCCTACATCGGTTGGTTGCTGTACAAAGTTTAGTTTGGTAGCAACTACATCTACAAGGATCTGATTTGAAACCGGTGCTGTGGCAAATGTTGCCAAGAAAGTAGACCCCGTTGCATCAGCAGTAAAACCATGTGAAGCAGCAGTAGCATCTATTTTAAATTCAAGAATTGAGTTATCTGTTAATCCCGAGGATTTTAAATATACATATAACGAAAGTGTTTTTGCATCGGCATCAGCGATATTTAAATTCCCTGAAGTGATTGGTATAACAATAGAAGATGCAGTAATAACCGGAGTCCCAATTGTTGCAAATGAAGTTCCTCCATCAAGTGATAGCTTTACTCCCTGAATAGTATTTAACCAATTTGCAGTATTGTTTGTTCCGGCTTTGACTGTAACCTGGGTAATCTTTGTGGGCTGTGCATCTACACCATAATCATAAATATCCATATCAAACACACGGACTGCAGCACCGGAAGTTGTGATTAACGAGGACAATAAAACCGGATTGGGCTGGCTACCCAAAGCTGGGCCCGAAACTTCCGAGGTAGTAGCCAATGGAGCCAATGTAATACCATTCGTGGATGGAATCGTCCCGTCTGTTTTGTAATTATAGGTTGCATTATTTGCTCCATTATTAAATGGAACGATGGTGAAGAAATATTGTGTACCTGCACTTAGTCCAGTAATATTAGCGGAAGTTGCCAAAGTATTTGTAACTACTGCAGCTACCGTCGCATCTCCAATTGCACTTCCAATAGAATAAAAATTTCCATCAATTGGTATTCCTGTAGTAATTGTCGAGCCTGTTTTCTTCAGAATTAAATATCCTGTTGAATTTGAAATTGTGCTTACAGCATCGAAGAATAAATCAATTTGTGTTTGAGAAATCACACTTTTTGTAAATGTTGTAGAGTAAGCTAAAGGCTCAGTTGATAGAGTCCAGAAATTGATTTCAGTGCCGCTTAGTGTTGTTCCTACTGTGTTTGAAGCATATGCCTTGTAAAAGTAATTTGTCCCAGCTGTTAAAGAAATACTTTTTGAATAAGTCCCCGTAGAGGTTCCTCCCTCTGAAGTAGGGTTATTGGTTATTGCCACGCCGGTGCTGGTTTTATAGCAAAAACCTCTGTCAGTAATCGCAGAACCCCCATCGGAAGTAATATTGCCGTTGAATGTAGCAGATGTAACTCCTATACCTGAAACGGAAGTTGTTGTAAGCAGAGGTGCTGTATTTCCTGATGAAGTACTCGTAACCGCTACATTATCTATACTAATTTTTGGTTGTGAACCTGTGGGAGTTGCCCCTCCTAAAGTAGTGCTATATTCATAGAATCGCAATCTTGCAGTTGCACTATTATTAAAGGCACTCGGCAAGGCAATGGTTGTTATACTCGCACTTAAAGCCACATTATTTCTCGCAGTAAATGGCAAATTAGTTCCTGTTATTTCTGTAAAAGTTGTTCCATCGGTCGAATAAAAAAGTTTTAGTTTTGAATCTCTGTTACCTGTTGTATTAAATACTGTAGCAACATCAAAACTAATTGTACCAGCATTTCTTCCTGTAAAATTCAATAGTAAATCTATAGCACAAGAATTAGCTGTACTTGTAGATAATAGATATATGTTGGTAGAGCCTTTTTGTACACCTCCAGAAGTTCCTGTACTAAACGTTGCAGTTGAAGTTGAAATCTTAACACCATCCCCTACCGTTCCTGTTGCATTAACAGCAACCGCACCCCAGCAACTTGCACCAGTACCAGCGGCAAAATTATTTGTCCAGTTAGCTATATCAGCAAAACCTTCAGAATAGTTTCCTCCAGACATTACATATGGAGTCTGCCCCCACCCTATTCCCGGCAGCAACATTAAAATAACGATAGCAGCAAAAGCGTAGCTGCACAAAGAGCGTAGTTTTTTAATCATAGAATTGTGGTTTGTGGTTTATTTCAGTTTTATTTTGGTTCTGGCTAAAGAAGAAAAATACTGCCTGCCTTTAGCAGTCAGGGGAAAATATAAGAAATCAAATAAGCGAAGATTGAATTTTCAGATTATATTAACCAGTATAATTAAGATAATCAGGCAGTCATACATCAAAGCAGTCTTTTGCTATTTCTTAGAAAACAAATATATTTCTTTTATGAATCCAACACATTTCTTTAAGTAAATTTTTTTATTAACAAATTGTTAACCCATGATTTCAATTAAAGCATTGATAAACAGATCTATGCCACAGATTACGCAGATTACACAGATAAATATTCTTGAAATATGATAAAATTTGCTTAAAAAAGCGTATTAAAACGGCTTAAATCATTTCAATTTGTGTAATAGTTAGGCTTAGCCCTCTGCAGTCTTTAACTAAAATGACTTTTGATCGGGCTGGATAGTTACTCAAATTGCTTAGAATGATCGTAATACTTAAAATCCCTGCTGTTTCCGGTTATATAAACATTACGCAATCACCTATATCAACTTAATTATTTCTTAGTTGTTGTTATTTACAGACCAGCCTGCAATTCGTACCTGGAACATCGTAAAACCCAATGAAATCAATTAAACAAATACGTTTCAGGAAAATCCTTATCTATATTGCAGTTATCACATCCTCAGCCATACTCCTGGCTGTGCTGTTCTTTTTCCTGGTTTATTTTGGTGGATTTGGCCGGCTGCCCGAAAAGGCTGAATTGTCGGCAATAAGTAACGAAGAGGCTTCACGTGTGTATTCGTCCGATAACATTGCTATAGGTGAATATTTTGCCGAAAACCGCACCAACATTCACAAGGAAGATATTCCCGTCCACCTTATACATGCACTGGTTGCCACAGAAGACAAGCGGTTTTTTACGCATAAAGGTTTCGATACACGAAGTTATTTCCGCGTTTTCCTGAAAAGCATATTGCTTGGCGACAATAGTGGTGGCGGCGGAAGTACGCTCACGCAACAACTGGTTAAAAATCTTTTTGGCCGCAACAATTATGGTTTTTTAAGCCTTCCGGTGAATAAGATAAAGGAAATCATTATCGCTTCGCGTATCGAAAACCTCTATTCCAAAGAAGAACTTTTAATCCTGTATTTCAACTCCGTGCCTTTCGGCGAAGATGTATTCGGAGTGGAAACCGCCGCCCACAGGTACTTTAACAAGCAAACCAGGGAATTAAACATACAGGAATCGGCCGTGCTGGTAGGGATGTTAAAAGCCAATACCTATTTCAATCCCAGGCTCAACCCGGCACATTCTATTGCGCGGCGTAACATGGTTTTAAAACTGATGATGAAAGCACGCTATTTAACCGCTGCAGCATCCGACAGCCTTCAAAAGTTACCACTCAAACTCGATTATGAAAATGTGAGTACAAATCCTCCTGCAGGCTATTTTGTGTACCAGGTGAAGAAAAAAACACTGGAGATCCTTGAATCCATCAAAACCAATACCGGCAAGGAGTATACCCTTGAGAAAGACGGCCTGAAAATTTATACCACCCTCAACATGCAGGTACAGGAACTTGCAACTGCATCCATAGCAAAGCAGTTGTCGGCCATGCAAAAATTACTCGACCGGGAACTTGATAACTACAACATTAAAAAGAAGTGGTACAAAAACCAGAAACAGCATTCCAAAACCTACGAAAGCGATATGCGTAAAAGGGATTCTGAAGTGTTCGACTGGCAAGGCGTACAGATAAAGAAAATCAGCAAACTCGACAGCCTCTGGCATTATTATAAGATGTTAAACGCGGCAGTGCTTATTACCAGCCCGAAAAGTGGTGCTGTGCTGACATGGATAGGAGGCAATGATTTCAATTCGTTGCCTTTTGATATGGTTTTATCACACAGGCAGATTGCATCGGCTTTTAAACCATTTTTATACGCTGCGGCGCTTGAAAACGGGGAAACGCCCTGTTTGTATCTGGCCAACGATGTGAATAAATACCCTGAATACGAAGATTGGGAACCGCAAAACTACAACCGCGCCTCAACCCCTGACAGCAATGTTGCTTTATGGTACGCTTTAGCCAACTCCATGAATCTACCTACTGTTGATTTATACTTCCGACTGGGAAGGGAAAACCTTATTAATACCTGCACTAAGTTAAAATTTCCGGCTATTGTTGATGATGCGCCATCTATTGCTCTAGGCACACTCGATTTATCTCTTTATGAAACGGTGAGGGCTTACGCAGCTTTCGCCAATCAGGGCAGGATGAATGATTTGTTTATGATTACTAAAATCACTGATGCAAAAGGAAATATTTTATATAGCAGAAAATCTGCCTATCCGGAAGTTGTGTTCAGCCCTGAAACCAGCCAGGCGATAACAGCCATTTTACAGGAAGCCATTAACCAGGGAACCGGGACAAGAATCCGCAACAGTTACGGAATACGTGCCCAATTAGCGGGCAAGACAGGCACTGCGCAAAATTATTCAGATTCCTGGTTTATTGCATATACTCCTGATATCGTCTTGGGGACCTGGGTAGGTGCACGTTCCTCGGATATTCACTTTTTCAGCGGCAACGGTTCGGGATCTTCACTGGCATTGCCTATAATTGCCAACGTACTGGGTGGAATTGAAAAAAATGCAGAACTGCAGCGAAAATTCCTCACCCATTTCGACATTCCTGAAGAAACGTATTCATTTCTGCAATGTGATCCCTATCAGCAGCTTGGAGTGAAAGGTTTTATCAACCGCCTGTTTAACTTAAATGGCAAAAAGGATATTAAACCTAATGACCCGGCAAAAAAAGAAGATAATTCATTTTTCAGGAAACTCTTCAACCGCAAGAAGTAAGATTCAGACCTCTGAGGATTCTTCTGACTTTCGTCTTCTGTCTTCCAGCTTCCGTCTTCCAGCTTCCGTCTTCCGTCTTCCAGCTTCCGTCTTCCGTCTTCCAGCTTCCGTCTTCCAGCTTCCGTCTTCCGTCTTCCAGCTTCCGTC
>CAIWMA010000067.1 GCA_903913645.1 uncultured Bacteroidales bacterium
CTTTTCAAGTTTGAATAGAATAGCAATTAACCTGCTTAGAAAGAGTGAGTTGAAGGTTGGAATAAAAAGTAGGCGCAAGATTTGTGGTTGGGATAATGACTATCTCCTGAAAATCCTAAAGAATTAGATGCGTTTGCCCTGGGACCTGGGTATAATATCACTTCCACTTTCCCAAATTAGTTTTACCTTTGTTTTTCAAATTTAAACTTTACAATATGAACCTTCTTGAACAGCTAAAGCAATATACACAAGTGGTTGCCGATACCGGTGATTTTGAAAGTATCGCACAATTTAAACCCATTGATGCAACTACAAATCCATCGTTGATCTATGCCGCATCCCAGAAAAAGGAATATTCTCACTTGGTTGATTCAGCTGTAGAATACGGCAGAAAAGCGGGAAGTAATTCTGAAACCCGGCTTGCTGAAAGCCTGGATATGCTTGCCGTTAATTTTGGGATGGAAATATTGAAAGTTGTTCCACGAAGAGTATCAACGGAAGTAGATGCGCGACTTTCGTTCGATATTGAAGGAAGCCTGGCCAAAGCCAGGAAATTAATTGGAATTTACGAAGGAAACGGAATTAAGCGCGACAAGATTTTAGTTAAGCTTGCAAGTACATGGGAAGGTATCCGCGCTGCCGAGCAACTCGAAAAGGAAGGCATACATTGTAACCTCACCTTGCTTTTTAGCAAAGCGCAGGCAATTGCGTGTGCTGAAGCCAGGGTTCAGCTTATTTCGCCTTTCGTTGGCCGTATTTACGACTGGCATAAGAAAGACCTCGGTGTGGATTCGATACCTGCAACTGAAGATCCGGGAGTGCTGAGCGTGAATTATATTTATAACTATTATAAAAAGTTTGACTATGAAACCGAGGTAATGGGAGCCAGTTTCAGGAATATCGGGGAAATTGTCGAACTTGCTGGTTGCGATCTGTTGACCATTTCGCCAAACCTTCTCTCAGAACTGGAAAATAAGCAGGGTGAACTTCTCAGGAATCTTGATCCTGAAACATCAAAAAATATTGATATTCAGCAAATTCACCTCGACGAGAAAGCATATCGCTGGATGCATAATGAAGATGCTATGGCTGTTGAAAAACTCTCGGAAGGAATCAGAAAATTTACCGAAGATCTTGTCAAACTTGAAAAATTTATTTCTACCAAACTTTAATCACATTTCATGCCTGTGCAATCCGAAAATCTTAATGAAATTATTGACCTTCTGAAAAAGGAAGCTGAAGCAGTTCAGAACATACCTGTTTCCGACAGTTATTTTAAAGCAGTGGACCTGATTTACCAGAAAGTTCATGTAGAAGGTGGAAAAGTTATTGCCAGCGGAATGGGAAAAGCCGGCCAGATAGCTGAAAATATTGCTACAACACTGAGTTCTACGGGAACTCCGGCAGTATTTCTTCATCCCAGTGAAGCTCAGCACGGCGATCTGGGCGTGTTTCGTGAAAATGATGTTCTTATTGTGCTTTCCAATTCCGGTAAAACCCGAGAAATACTCGAATTGGTTCAGCTTACGCATAATCTTTACGAACAGGTTCCGCTGATTGTAATTACCGGAAACCCGGAAGGAGAACTTCCGAGAATTGCTGAAGTAAGCTTGTTTACAGGCAATCCGGAGGAAGTTTGTGCTCTTGGTTTAACCCCTACAACTTCTACCACCACAATGACCGTTATCGGCGATATACTGGTAGTGCTGGAAATGAAGAAAATTGGTTTCTCACATGCCGATTATGCTAAACGGCATCATGGCGGTTATCTTGGGCAGAAATCAAGAAACGAGGCTAAATAGTTATGCGAATACTTAAAGAAGATACAATCGGTGTTTTTATTGATATCCAGGAACGTCTGTTTCCTCATATGCAGGATATGGACCAACTGGAACAGAATCTGTTAACGCTGGCTGCCGGTATAAAAGTCCTGGAAATACCAATTGTAATTACTGAGCAATATACCAAAGGATTAGGATTTACAATTCTTCCTTTAAAAATGGCTTTTAGCGAGTACTCAGTCATTGAAAAAACAGCTTTTTCCTGTTGTGATGAACCTCGTTTTGCGGATACACTCAAGGAAATCGGCAAGAAAAGTGTTATCCTTTGTGGCATTGAAACACACGTCTGCGTTTTGCAAACTGCCATTGATCTGATTCAGGCAGGTTACCAGCCAATTGTAATCGAAGATTGCGTTTCGTCGAGGAAGCTTTCGGATAAGATTACGGCCATCGAACGCATGCGGCAGGAAGGCGCAATAATTTCAAGCCTTGAATCCATATTGTTTGAATTGACCCGTTTCAGCGGAACTGAGACTTTTAAAGCTATTTCGAAGTTGGTGAAGTAGATTATAATTGGGGAAAGAAATATTAGAGAAATACTCAGGCTAAAAATATTCTTCAAATCCTGATAGCATGGCACGTGTTTTTGCATTTGGCGAAACAGTTTACGATATTATTTTCAAAAACGGGCAACCCATTAGTGCCAAAGCAGGAGGTTCAATGCTAAATACTTCCGTAAGTCTTGGCCGGCTTGGAATAGATGTGAATTTTGTATCTGACATGGGAAAAGACCCGATTGGTGATACTATCATTAGTTTCCTGTCCGGAAACGGAGTTTCAATAAAATTTATTGAACGGTACGAAAACCGCAAAACAGCCATTGCCATTGCTTTTCTCGATGAAAGAAACGATGCATCCTACACTTTTTATAAAGATTTTCCTGTAAATCGGTTAGCAACAGTGAAACCATGTTTCGGGGAAGGAGATATAGTTTTGTTCGGAAGTTTTTTCGCTCTTACCGAAAGTGTGAGATCTATACTCCTTCAATCCCTGAAGCAAGCCCGTGAAAATGGGTGTATCATCATTTACGATCCGAATTTCAGAAAACCACATTTGCACGAACTTGAAAAGCTTAAACCCTATATTCTTGAAAACATTGCTATTGCAGACCTTGTAAGGGCTTCTGACGAGGATTTTGACTTGATTTTTGATATAAATAATGCGCAGGATGCATTTAAAATCCTAAGGGAAAATGGTTGCGATAATCTGATTTATACGGCTAACAGTAAGGATGTAATTATGATTTCGCAGGAACATACAGTAAGTGAGGTTGTTCCGGTTATTGATCCAGTAAGCACAATAGGAGCAGGAGACAATTTCAATGCAGGTCTTATCTGGACTCTTGTAAATCATGGAATTACCAAAAGTGAAATGAAACACCTTCCTGAAAATGTTATGGAAAATATAATTTCAAGTGGAATTTCATTTTCTGCCGAAGTCTGTAAGAGTTACGAAAATTATATTTCTGTTGAATTTGCCGACAGGTTAAAGTCGGGTCTCACCAAATAGAGCCTCTAAAAAGATATTTCAAACCTATTTGGAAAAGTGGGACCTAATGGCTCTTTGATAAAATTCTCAGTTATTTGCCGGTTTGTCTGATAATGCCCTTTCCCTTAATGTCTTCAGCACATTATACGGAGTTTCCATAACCGTCATGTTATAGAGCCACGAAGGGATATTCCCGTTAGGATCAACAAATCCTTCAATAATAACATGAACTTCTCCCTTATTCAGGGGTTGAACCGTCCATTTCTGCCAGTATTTTTTGATCCGTACAAGGTCTTTCTTTTCCGGAATCACATTTAATAGGGGTTTTGCAAGCACCGTTCTCACACCGGTTACGGGATCAGTTGATATCCTTGCTTCCAATGCCAGGTCTCGGTTCGAAAGAGGCCACGGTACATGGTAAACAAGGTAATATCGTATAAGTTTATTCTTTTGAAATTCCATTATTTTAACATTGCTGATGTTTTTATCCCACCAATCCAGGTTATCCGCATTCCCTACCAATAAATTCACCTTGTTTACATCTGCCTTGAATGTGATTTCTCCCCTGAACGATTTGAGGGGGCTGTTCACCTCATCTCGTGTGAATATTTTTATTCCGTCCTTTTCTTTCCTGAAATCCCATGATTGACCGGAGACACCGCTGGTCACTATACACTGAAAAAAGGTAAATAGTACAAATATAATGTGGTAATACTTCATAAATGTAACCTGGATATTTTACAAAAATAAGACGATTCTTGTTGAAAGCTACATAAATAGTGTTAAACTTGCAGTTCAGTACTCCATTTGGTTTCACAGATAGATTTCAATATGACTGTAATTTGTGCAGAAACCATTTGAGAACCGATGCTTTACCTATTTTTGCGATAGTTGTAAGTGACATAAAAAAAGTATAAATTTACTGGAAAATAATCCCAAATGGAGGAATTTGAATGCCTGACTTTCCCGGCACTTTTCGCTGAAACAATCAGGAATAATGGCAATCGTCCGGCCATGGCCCTTGTGGGTGAAGATCCTATCACATACGATGAACTTGACCGCAAAATCCAGGCACTTATTGCATGGTTCGAAAAACTTGGGCTCCATCAAGGTGACAAAATAGCAATTCTCAGTTCCAGTATTCCGAACTGGGGAATTAGTTATTACGCCATCACTTTTATGGGCGCCATTGTAGTTCCGTTATTGCCCGACTTTCATACTTCCGAAATCGGGAATATTCTCGCACACTCTGAAGCAAAAGCGATATTTGTATCGGATGGTTTAAGGCCGAAACTCAGTGGAATTACGTTGGAACAATTACCTTTGCGAATCAGGATTGAAGATTTTATGCTCTATGAAAATGAAAAGGATAAAGCTCTGTTAATCCCTGGAATTAAACCATCCAAGTCGTATAGTGTATCGCCTGCCGATCTTGCAGCTATAATCTATACATCAGGAACTACAGGAAAATCAAAAGGGGTAATGCTTTCTCATGGAAACATTTGTTTCACTGCACTGATGAGTAACCGCGTTCAGGAAATAAACGAAACAGATAAATTTCTATCAGTTCTTCCTCTTTCCCACACCTACGAAAATACCATTGGCTTAATTTTTCCTATGACTCGGGGTGCCTGTATTTATTACCTTGGTAAGGTACCGACTCCTTCGGTGCTTTTGCCTGCTTTACAAGTGATTAAACCGACTGTAATGTTGACGGTTCCTCTGATTATTGAAAAGATTTTCCGTAACCGCATTAAGCCAAAGTTTACTGGAAATATTGTGCTTAGGCTTGCCATTCACATCCCCTTCATTAGAAAAAAAATTAATGTGGTCGCCGGGAAAAAACTTATGGAGACATTTGGCGGTGAACTTCGGTTTTTTGGTATTGGCGGAGCCAAGTTAAACAAAACTGTTGAACGATTTCTGATCGAAGCTAAATTCCCTTATGCCATAGGGTATGGACTAACCGAAACTTCTCCGCTGCTTGCAGGCTCAAATCCGCGAAATTTCCGGTTACAGACTGCCGGACCTGCCATTGAGGGCGTTCAACTTATAATTCATAATCCCGATGCTAAAACAGGCGAAGGCGAGATTTGGGCTAAAGGTCCGAATGTGATGAAAGGTTATTATAAAGAGCACGGACTAACTGAAGAAATTCTAACTCCGGATGGCTGGCTCAAAACCGGTGATCTTGGTGTTTTTGATGCAGATGGATATCTCTACATCAAAGGACGGATACGAAATATGATAGTACGTTCGGGCGGCGAAAATATCTTTCCGGAGGAAATTGAATCGGTAATAAATAACTTCCGCCATGTTGCTGATTCACTTGTGCTCGATCAAAAGGGGAAGTTGGTTGCTATGGTATATTTCAACCGTGACGACATAAAGATACAACACCATCAACTGAAAGAAGAAAACGTTGATTATATTGAGCACGAGATTGAAAAACTGCGGATTGAACTCCAATCCTACGTGAACCACCGGGTGAATAAATTCTCACAAATTCAGTCGGTGACTGTTATGACTGAACCGTTTGAGAAAACCGCAACACAGAAAATAAAAAGGTATCTGTATAGTTGATTGATAAAGTGAAAATCCTTCATTTATTTTTATTTTTTTTGATTTGAAGGCTTGAATTCTGCACATATTTCTATTTTTGGCTCAAAGAAAAAGGCATGAAGAAGTTAGATTTGGATGAGGAAATGGTATATATTTGCCTAAATCTTGTATACGGATATGAAAAAACTCTTTCTCACTCTGATTGCTCTTTTTGTTGTAATTTCCAGCTTGTCCGCTCAAATTAAAAACAGTGAGGAAGAAGAGTCTGATAATTCAGTGAATTGTGGCGGTGTAGAACGTTGGAACGAAAAAGTACTGACTGACGCTAAAGTGAATTTAATTGATTTTAATCCTATCAGTACAACGGTTTTGGGTTTGGTATCGATTGTTACTCCAAAACCAAGTACCACAATGCTACGCTACGATGGTATTGAAGATAAAACGTATAAACTAACCTGTAAGATTACTATCAAGAAAAGTGAAGCTGATGATGATTATCATTTAGTGCTCAGTGACGGAACCAACACCTTTATTGGCGAAATACCTAATCCAGTATGCGCTACTGCATCTGCATCGGCTTATACTGATAAATATATTGCAGCAAGGAACTTCATTGATAGCTTTATACCTTATGCAAATTCAAGCAATGTTAATCTTCCTGAAGTAGAAGTAACCGGTGTTGCTTTCATTGATATTGCTCACGGGCAAACTGGCAGAGCGCCCAACAATATTGAATTTCATCCTATACTTGATATTCATTTCGCAACATTAACGGCTATGGAAGATTTATCCACGGCGAAAGTTCTTTCTGTTAACCTCGCCCCAAATCCTGCTCATAATAAAGTAACAGTAAATATTACTTCGAGAGATGCCTTACTTGAAGATTGCAGCCTTAAATTGTTTGATATTCAGGCGAATAGCGTAGGGGCTTTTCAATTGACGGCAACAGGAAATAAAAATATTTCTGAAACAATCAATTTGCATAATCTGGCTGCTGGCATATATATTTATAAGATACAGAATAAGGGCAAGACCATTTATGATGGGAAACTGGTGGTAAATTAATGTTCCTGTTAAATCACCCCACTTTTCAGGAATAAGGAGCCCTTAATGAATTAGTTTTGGCTTTTTTAGGATAAATGCCGTGGTACTACGAGATTAATAAAAAATACAATCCAGGTGAAAATGGACGTAATAGAGATTATTCATAAACTTCAACTGAAAGCTCATCCTGAAGGAGGATATTACAGGGAAACATACCGTTCGAACGACAGTACAACCAACAGTAAAGGTGAAGTAAGGAATTACAGCACGGCTATATATTATTTGTTGGAAAACGAAAATAAATCGCATTTTCACCGCATTCAATCAGAGGAACTTTGGTTTTTTCACCAGGGACAAACGCTTGAAATCTGTTTAATCCGCGACGATGAAATAGTTTCTATATTTCTGGGAAATGATATTGAGAGCGGGGAAGTTCCGCAGGCAATAATTCCGGCAAACTGTTGGTTTGCTTCTTCAATAAAAAAAGGTCTTGGATATTCACTGGTGAGTTGTACTGTTGCTCCTGGTTTTGATTTTTCGGATTTTGAACTGGGAGAGAGAGTGACCCTGATTGAACAATATCCTGGTTTAAAAAACGTCATTGAAAAGTACACATGATTAAAATCCGTTGAGGTTTAATGCCTGAACTTCTGAGACAAAGCAATACGAGCACTAAAATAATATTAACCATTTTGAAAAGGAGAATCAGGATGCCCGAGACCGTAATTTCATATTCTTTTCGGCAGCATAGTCATCGGATTCTTTCGCAAGGCGATTAATCGTATTGCTATTTACAAGAAGTTCCAGCACCTCTTCGATACTCTTTAACTGATAATCCTTTTGGATTTGCAGAAGTTTGCCAAAATTGTCATCAGAAATCCTGATCCACAGATTACTGTATAGTTTTTCCCAGTTACTCATTAGTGATTCTTTTTTATCCCGGTTTTACGGGTAATCCGTAATAAATTTCAATCAGATTTTGTAAAGCTGGTTATGAATGTAAATTCCAAGAAGATGTTACTGCATATTTGGGATTCCTTACACTCAACCATATATATCAGATTGCAAAAATTATTCCAATTATTTATTTGGTTGATTAATAGTTATTTGCATAAACTTGACGGGTACACTTTAGGACATCACTGGTTTCAAAATGAGACTCCCAAAACATGATAAATTGCCAAATACTCCAATTGAAAAGTAATTCGTAGGATAAATCAGTTAAAATTATTTGACTGGCAAAAGTGTAAGGATAGGTTTGTGTTTGTTAAAATTTGGGAAAGTGCTTGTAATAATATGGCTGACTGATGATTAATGCCCAACCTGTGTGCTCGCTTAAGTTTATTTGGGATTAATATATATAGGGTTATGAGCATTATATTTTAAAATATAGGAGTATAGTGTCTTCTTTTTTGTGGAATTGGGTATTTCCGAATATGTAGAATATATAGAACTGTCTCGTTTTAAAATTTCGTCCATGGTATCAACATTCACTTTGTCCATTATGCCTGTTTGTATGTCCCAATAAAATAGTACAGTTTGTGTATTTGCAAAATTACTGGAATATACTACTGTGTTTTCGATATAAAATGTTGATATGGCGCCTGTTAGTATCAATTTGCAAAAATAGTTTTTATACCTTACATATCTGTTTCCATCTTCTACAACAAACAGAATAGTGTCATTAAACTCATGCCTGGTTCCTGTTTTGTCAAAATAATAAATTGACATATTGCCAAACCAGAAACCTACTTTAGTCTCAAACCGGCAATCATTGTACTTTGGACTATTGTTTAGTACTTCAGAAAGTGAGGTGTAAACACCCTCAGTAAGTTCAACTTGATTGTTAAATACCGACATTTCATTCTGGCTAAGAAGAAATTCAGGAAATATCAGAAAAAAGAATATTATATAATGTTTCATTTTGATTATTTGTTTTTCGCCGTTTTAAATCCTTAAGATAAACAGGTAACTAATGCATTAATTGTCAGGATTGTATGGATTAAATAGGATAGATAATATTTCAGGTAAAACTATTAATAAATAATGATTTGTATCAGGGAAATGGATAAATCAATAATGGTTAATGCCTTTAAACCTGAAGGAACGTATTTAGCAATGTCCTGAAAAAGAACAACAATGAATCCAATAATCTAGTTAGCGGCTACTACCAATTTTATAACAGCCTCCCTGATTTCATCTTCCGTGAAAGGTTTAGCCATAAAAGCATTGATCCCCGCTTTAGCGCATTCAATTTTAGTTGGGTAATCAATGTGTGATGAAACAGCAATAATAGGCGTCATCGTATTAAAAATCCTGATTTGTCTTGCCGCTTCTATGCCATTCATCACAGGCATATATACATCCATAATAATGGCATCAAAATCAACAGTTTTACATATATTAACTGCCTGTAAACCATTCTCAACCAACTTATAATCCCATTCCAAGATACCCATGCATATATCCATGAGCGTTTGAATCATATAATCATCTTCAGCTATAAGAATATTCATTGCTTAAAAAATGTAATTTATTTTAGGATAAAAGAAAAGGTGAATTCTCTGACATTTTGATTTGGTTATACTTCCAATTCTCAATCTATGGAACCAAAATTAAAACAAATGTAGCTAATCAACATGATTAAAAGACATTTTAACTGTATATGCAGCAAATTTCTCTGATTCATTCAGCTTTCAGCAGTTTTCTACATAAAATCTAATCCTATTCAATGGATTCTTGTTCATCAAATCTGCAACATTTCCGGAAAATATTTCATTGAAATAAATATAGGCATAGCGGTTAGATATCAAGAATAATTATATATATTTACATTTACAATTCAAAAGTATATATAAGTCTAAAAATTGCAAAAATGAAAAAACTTAGTTTACTTTTTGTTATTCTGGCGATTGCATCAGGCCTTTCCGCATTTGCTCAAAATGAAAAATGTCTGGCTTTTTCGAATCATATAATTAAGGATGCCCAGGGGGAAATCCTAAAGCAGGCTGTTGATTATAATGATGCTTATTTCATCAAAGCAGAAGTCCCTTCAACCTATACAATTGAAACTATAAAGACGATATGTGATACCAATGCTGTTAACAAAAAAGTATCTTTTAACTGGAGACTTAACAGCGACAGAAATCAGGAGAAAGAATATTTAATCAATGGTAAAAAAGTGTTGATTACATACTATCCGCAGGATAAGTTTCTGTATTTTGAGTTTCCAAAAGAATAAATGATTGAGAGTTCAAACGACAAAAAAGGGATTTATACGTATTTATTTGTGTTAATTCCCAGGTCGCACTAACCCTAATGAAGTATCATGAATAGATACTGGATTATTAAGATTATTATTTATGAATTTATGCTTGCTGAATAATTTTTCAAATTGTAGCTGATTACCATCAAAACAGGAACATGTCAAACCCATTTTTATAAAAATATAACTTAAAAACCGTATAGTTATGAATGGAAAGCGATTAATCCTAAAATTATCTGAGAACCCTCAGGCGAATAAGAATTTTATTGAGGTTTTAAAGTCGGAAGCTAGAAAATATAATTTCCATTGTGCTATGGATAAGGGTGGATTTGTATGTTCTTCAGGTCATCCATCGGATTCTGATTTAACAAATTATTGGCAATGCCGGCTTGTAATAAGCGATAGTACGAGGAAACAATTCCTGCTTGAACTATTACATACGGTAGAAGTAAAAACAAGAGTTAATGCACAATTCAGATTAGAAGATGTTGAAGTAACCGATTAGGTTTACGATAACTACTCTTCATGAAGGATTTTCCTTCACTATGATTCACTTACATCTTATGTGAATCAGTTTTTATATTCTATCTGGTATGTTTAGCTCTTACCATATTAACGTTGCTTTAGGTTCAGCCTTCGGGGCTGAATCTTGATTGTACGTTATAAAGTCCTAATCTGCCACTTTGATTCTGAGAACTGTGATCAGCAATGAAATAATCCGGAATACTTCTTGCATACTAAGTAGAGGGATTCGCTTTTATAGGTGAATGCATTAACCTGTATTCAAATATTTACCGGAATGTTTATATGTTTTATATATCATTTCAAAAAAAAGTGTAATTTTGGTATTTATAGTACCTATCCAACTAATATGGAGAATAACTACTATAAATTATGATTAAAGCCAGCAGAATTTTTCATAGTGGTGAAGATAGACTGAAACTTGATTTTCCTTACGATTCGTCTATTTCCGACCAGATAAAGAAGATCAGTAAAGCTGAATGGAGCCAATTGCAAAAAGCCTGGCTTATTCCTTATACGGAAGAAGCAGTGAGTCAGTTAAAAGCCATGTTTCCAGATACTAACTTAGCCTTAGCTTTTATGATCCAGCCCCAAGCTATTGAAACGGGAATTGCCGCAGATCGGCCAGGTAAATCTAAAAGCAGGGAACAAAAAACATTTACCGAACGAAACCTTATTAAGGTAGAGGTAATCGGTAAAAAAATAATCCTGAAAATACCAAAGAATGAGTCAGATATTATATTTATTAATTCATTTAAATACAGCAGGTGGGACGCACAAATGTTTTGCTGGGAAATACCTAACAACCCAGGTAATCTTGAACTGATAAAAGATTATTTCACTGACAGGATTGGCGAGTTTGTAATGCACGAAAAGTTAAATGTAAGTGTTCAAGCTGAAACAAACAATGGTGGCATTGACGAATTACAGATTACAAAGACACGAACCGGAAGGCTCAGGCTTGTTTTCGGGGATCAGAATGTGTTGCACCTACTGATTAAAAACATCCCCTATAGCAGTTGGGATGCCAAAAACAAGTGGTGGACTATACCGTACTCTGAAATATTTCTAACCCAGGTACAAGCGCTGGCAACTGCAGCCGGATTAAAAGTTACCTATGATGAAGAACCTACTGCAAACTCCGGTGTAAAAAGAATCAGCGCTTACGATGTACCTGATTACCATGAATGCCCGCAAGAAATGGTTTTAAAGCTAAGGGAATTGAGCTACAGCGAAAAAACCATAAAGACCTATAAAGGTATGTTTGAGGAATTTATTAACTACTATCATAATTGCGATATCAGCAAATTAGATGAGACACAGATCATACGTTTTCTGCGGTTCCTGACTACAGAACGGAAAGTATCCACTTCCTACCAGAACCAGTCGATTAATGCAATAAAATTCTATTATGAGCAGGTGCAGGGTGGTCAGCACAAGTTTAATTTCATTGACAGGCCTAAGAAGGAAAAAGCTTTGCCAACAGTATTAAGTGAAGGGGAAATAATCCAGCTGTTCAGGGCAGTAGACAATATAAAACACAAGTGCATGCTTATGCTTGCTTATTCGGCAGGGCTGAGACTGGGTGAAATATTGCGTTTGAGGCTAGTGGATATTGGCCGGGAGCAAATGCAGATACATGTGGAGCAGAGCAAAGGCAAAAAAGACAGGTACACCAAACTGTCGAGCCGTTTCCTTGTTATTTTCGAACAATATATAGAGAAGTATAAACCTGTTAATTTGGTGTTTGAAGGTGTCTCCGGGGCTGAATATTCAGCCAGCAGCCTGCAAACCATTATGAAAGCGGCAGCAATAAAGTCTGGAATAAAAAAGCCTGCCACTATGCAAACCCTGCGGCATACTTTTGCCACGCATAGCCTTGAAAACGGTGTCGAACTGCGGAAAATCCAATCCATGCTTGGCCACGACAGCAGCAAGACCACTGAAATATATACCCATATCACAACCAAAGGATTTGATCAGATTAAAAGCCCGATGGACAACCTGGATTTATAAATAAATTTGTGTGTATAGATAAAAAACCACCTATAAGTAATTGACAAATAGGTGGTTGGTAAATTATATGTGACCCCGATAGGATTCGAACCTATGACCCGCAGCTTAGAAGGCTGCTGCTCTATCCACTGAGCTACGAGGCCGGGTAAGGGCTGCAAAGATATAAAAACATTTCTTATTAATTTCCCTTATTAAGAGCTATAGTTTAAACGAAGATCGCTCAACCTGAAGGTTATAAGCTGGGTTTTGTTATATTGTTGTAAATGAATAGTATAACGATTTTCGGGCAATTTATTTATCTCGGCATTATTACTTTTTAACCATAGTGTAATAAACTACTAAACAATTCTGTTTTTACTTGCTTTTTTACTTGATTACCTACTACTTAATACACTTGTCTCACTTTTATAACTCGTAATACTTTGAAAACTTCAAGTAAATACCTGAGCTCCGGAACAATCATACTGATTGTTTTTATTATCATAGCGCAGGTAACAAGCAATTTCTCTGGTATTTTACTTCTACCGCTTTCCTGGTTTGTTTATTACAGGCTTTCCCTGGCTTCTGAAATGCCTTTGATTGTTCAATTGGTATTTTTATCCGGGGTTTTTATGTTGGTAGCCAGTTTATTGAAATTTTCAATTACAGGAAAATTTAGTATCCCCGGTATACATATTAATGAACTGCAATCGAACACTGGCGGCAGTGTTATTTACCTGGCTGCTCAGGTGCTTGGTACAGTAAAAGATGATCTGAAGAAGAATACTACCGCTATTGCCAATGATTATAATAAGAAGCCAGGTGATGAGCAGGGGATTTTAATGATAACTTCAGGTAGTATCATGTTTGCTAATAAGGCTTTTTTCAAAATGACAGGATATCAGCCTTTAGATGTTTTTGGAAAAGATTTTGCCTCGCTTATTCACCCTGATTCGCTGGTAAATTTCACAATGCTGGGCCGGTTGACGGATCAGGAAATTCAAAAGTCCCAGGGTATCGGGATAATCACAAAGAACAATAAGAACATTTCCGCTTATAGTGCCGCCACTCCCGAAAACAGATTCAACCCCAATGGAATCAATATTTTTTACCTGAAACAGGATGAGACTGTTAAGAAAGCAGAATCAAATTTAAATTCTTTGTTTTTTGATTCGATTGAGAACGTAGATACGTTGCATTGGATATGGGATGATAAAGGGATAATATATTTAAATAATAGCTGCCGTAATAATCTGCCTTTTACAATAGGCAAGATTATCAATCAGCCTGGTTTGATGCTGAAAGCTGTCAGGAAAGAGGATCGTGGTGCAATTCGTATAGCTTTAAAGGAGTATTTGAAAACCGGTAAATTTAATGAAGAAATATGTTGCATTTCCGAAAACGGAGAAGAAAGATATTACAAGGTAAATATTACGGTTCAAAATGAACACCTGGGTTTCCCCATTAGGAATTATGCTATTGCTTATGATATCACCAACGAAAAACGGTCTCTTTGCCATGCTGAAGCTGTCGCCTTGGAAGCCGAAACTGCCAATAAAAACAAAACTGCTTTTCTGGCTAATATGTCACACGAAATCCGTTCACCGCTTAATGGAATTATAGGGTTTTCCGAATTACTAGCCGATAAACACCTAACCGACGATGAACGTGAAAGATATCTGAATATTATCCAGAATAATGGAAATGCACTGATATCATTGCTAAGCGACCTGATTGATATCTCTAAACTTGAAACGGGTAAGCTCGAAATTGCTAACCGCAAGTTTAAGCCAAGTGGTTTAATGGAAGATCTAAAGCATCAGTTTGAAAGTTCATCCAATGGTAAATCTGAAAATGTACGATTCCTTTTCAATACCAATTCAAAATACAGGGATCAAGAGATAGACTCAGACCCGAACAGACTGCGGCAAATACTTGTGAACCTGATTACTAATTCAATAAAATTCACAACAGTCGGCAGAATCGAGGTCGGCGCTGATTTCGCCGGGGAAGAAATGCTGTTTTGGGTTAAAGATTCAGGAATCGGTATCCCTTATGAAAACCAGCAGTCGATTTTTGAAAGATATCGCCAGGTCGATACAAAAGATTCAAAGCCTGTTATTGGTTTCGGACTAGGGCTCGCAATCTCTAAGGCAATAGTCGAATTATTAGGCGGCCATTTATGGGTCGAATCAATTCCGGATCAAGGCTCACTCTTCGCATTCACAATAAAAACTAATATTATAATAAATACAAACATGGAAACAACTCAATTAAACAACAGCTCTTATCCATATGATTTTAAAGAGCACACAGTCCTTATCGCTGAAGATATCGATTTCAGCTTCCTTTACATAGAGGCAGTACTTCGCCGTACCGGGGTAAAAATTCTATGGGCACAGAATGGTAAAGAAGCCATTGAACATGTAAAAACTAACCTGGACATCGATGTAGTTCTGATGGATATGCATATGCCGGTTATGAATGGTTTTGATGCTACCAGCATAATTTCAGCTCTCAGGCCAGAACTGCCGGTAATTGCTCAAACGGCATTTGTTCTTCCTGATGATGTGAAGAAGTGCTATGCAGTTGGTTGTACCGGATACCTTGCAAAGCCTATCCGCAAAGAACAGCTTTTGAATACGTTGTCGGAGTATTTCGAAAAAATGGAACAACGTGCGGAGGAAGTTACTGTTTACCGGGCGAATGTAGGATAAGTTTTTAGCTGCGATTCAAATCCACAACACAATATATTTTATTGTTTAATTGGGTAGTGGAAGATACAACTGTGTATCATATCTGATAATTGGAAACTATAAAAGAGATATTAATTCTTGAGTTTAATATTTAGGTTTACCAGAGAACAAAACCCTGCGATCGCGGGGTTTTTTTTATGCATTAGGGAATGCAAATAATGGATATCCAAACTAAATGTATATAAAGTTCGTCATGATTAAGAGTTTAAGTGTGGTTTTTTAAAGTTTAGGATAACTTAAATCTCTCATTTAAAATATATTGCTAATATTTGGGCGCAGGCTTTTATCCGTTAACGCCTAAGTAAGTTGAACAGCTAAATCTTGATATATAAATAATATAGATATCCAGACACTTTTATTTAAACAACGGAGGCCTTTGGTTATCGAAAGCAGTTACATCCTGGTAAATTTTAGCAAAGGATAACAAAGTTGCTTCATCATACAGGTTGCCTATAAAACTGATACTGGTTGGATGTCCGCTTTTATCAAATCCATTTGGGACAACCACGCAAGGATTACCCGTCAGGTTAGAAAGCAATGATTGATTGCCGCTCATACTAGGTGAAATAATTACATCATACTGTTTCATAATAGCATACATTTCCTGGATAAGTTTGTACCGTATCCTGTTTGCCTGAATATATTGAACAGCTGGAATAAACTGAGCTGCCCGAAAAATATTTGGCCATGCATTTTTATCCTGCAGATTCAGTTCATCGTCTTTATTGGAGCGTGTAAGGCCATCAAAAGCTGAAGCTGCTTCGGCCACAAGGACAATTGCAAGTGATTTCACCGGGATTGTTGCTGAATCGGGCAGTGCAACAGGCATCAAAGTAATTCCCATTTTTCGGAATTCATTCAGTGTAACGCTGTCGTTAATCCGGTTTTCATTCAGATCAAACAACGACTTCAGGTATCCGACTTTCAACTTTTTAATATCCACTGACGAATTGTAATTAAACGGATAGTCAGTTACAGACTGGTCAAACCCATCAGATCCCAATAAAGAGTTGAACACTAATGCACAATCAAATGCACTGCGGCAAATCGGGCCAACTTTATCCATACTCCAACTCAGCGCCATAGCGCCTGTGCGGCTTACGCGTCCGTATGTTGGGCGTAACCCGGTTACGCCGCAGCGAGTGCTTGGCGAAACAATCGATCCCCAGGTTTCGGTTCCTATGGCAAATGGGACAAGTCCGGCTGCGGTAGCAGATGCCGATCCTGCAGAAGAACCACTTGATCCCTGGTTCAGATCCCACGGATTACGTGTTAGCCCACCAAACCAAACGTCATCCATGGCCAACGATCCGAGCGAGAATTTTGCCAGAAGAATAGCACCAGCGGCATCCAGTTTTTTAACAACTGTGGCATCTTCGCTGAGCATCTGATCTTTATATGGAGCAGCGCCCCATGTTGTTTTATAGCCTTTAACCGAGAACAGGTCTTTTATTCCATACGGAATTCCGTGTAAAGGTCCCCGATATATGCCACGGGCAATTTCCTCATCTGCTTTCTGCGCCTGTCTTAGAGCCCGTTCTTCCGTATATGTGATTACGCAATGAAGTGTGTCGCTATATTTTTTTAGCCTTTCCATGAAATAACGGGTGAGTTCAACCGAACTTATCTTACGGGTTTTTATCAAAACCGAGAGGTCAGCAACCGAATACCAGGCAAGATCTTTTTTATCTGCAGGCATTGAAGCACTTGCAGAAAGCTTCCAGTCTATTGGTTTTTGTATTCCGTTATATATGACCCCAGCCGGAACCGGGTTGAACCAAATAGCCGGAGGAACTGAGTTGTCGATTGACTGGCTGTGAATAATGGTATAGTCACTCAATTGGCTTTCAAGCGAGGAAATCATTGAATCACGCTCGGGAGCAGTCATCCTTAAATTAAACAACTTTTCAGTAGCTGAAACCAGGTTTGGGGTAACAGTTGTTTCAGCGGATTGGTTTTTGCAACCGGTAAGGTATAAAATTCCTAATAGAAGGGCTAGTCGCAGGCTGAGTGAATAAATTCTCATGGAAATATATTTATAAGTAAGTGAACTTTAACTCTAAGGTTTTAGGTGTTTGAAGCCTCAAATGTAATAATTAATTAAACCGGTAGGAGAGGATCAGGAAATTCAATATTTCACTGTAAAACAGTTCCATAAGAGATTGATGTTAACTTTTATAAACATTTTCAGGCTGCGCATGGCTGATGATGAGCAAGGCAAAATGAAATTATATTTTTTTAGACAGGTATACAGCATTGTACTTTTAAATTTACTTTTGTTTTTGCTACTGGAATCAAACAATTAGAAAATCTTTTAAGATACTTCTTTAAATTAGTTTGCTAATAATCAGATACTAGTAAAGCTCTCTTTAGCTCGCAATATTGAACTTACTTTACCTATTCATTAATAGAATATTTCGATGCATGAACCTCCTGGAAATAGTAAAGAAAAGGAATACCTTCAAAGAATAAGGAAGGTGCTTTCCTATATTCAGGAAAACCTGGCTGAAGAACTTTCTTTGCAGAAGCTTGCAAGCCTAGCTTTCTTTTCGCCATTTCATTTTCAGAAGATTTTTTTAATATATGTAGGTGAATCCCCCAAGCAATACATTATGAGGCTGCGGCTTGAGCGGATTGCGCATTACTTGAAACTTTTTCCTGATTTAAGTATAAATGAGGCAGCTTTTCAATGCGGATTTGCTTCATCTTCAACATTCATAAGAGCTTTTAAGAAGTATTTTGCTATTACTCCTGAAGCTTTCCGCAACCTTTCATTTGATGAAATCAGCAAGATTGGCACATCGAAACCTAATAAAGGCAAATCTTTTAACCTCAATCCTTCTGAATTTTGGAGCCTGAATTTGACTGACGAAGAAGTTAATGGTTTGACTTCAGAAATCAATATCGAGGTGAAAACAATGCGTTCTTTGAAAGTTGCTTTTATAGATTCACACCTGGGCGAAGAAGATGCTATTACGAATACGTTTAAAGTATTAATGCGGTGGGCTGAACCACGGGACCTGGTTACTTCGGATACTCAGTTTATTGGTGTTTTTCTTGATATGCCTTTCTTTACCGAATTTGAAAAATGCAGGTTCAGGGCTTGCATCACTATTGACGAAGACATTTCACTACCAAAAGAAATAGGTTCTGTTTCAATTCCGGATGGGAAATATGCCACATTTTCAATGAAAGGATCGATCCGGAGTGTTTTCAGCAATCTCATAGCTTTCAGGCACGGATGGTTAGACCAATCAGGTTACCAGATTGCTGAAATTATGGGCTTTGAACTTTTTACTGAGAATCCTGCAACTAAACCCTACGAAAGCATACAACGCCAGGTATTTATTCCTGTCAAACCAGCTTAACTTCCTTTTTAATCAGATTTACCCTTTGAATAATTCATTGGGGAAATTAAATTTACGAAAGGAGAAATTAAAATGAAAAATCGACCTTGGTTATCTGTAATGGGGCATACAAAACTTGTAGCCGTTATTGGCATAATTGCCTCTGTTTTGATCCTGATCCTGATGCCAGCCTTACATTGGGTTGCTGAACTCACACTTGTTGTAGTACTGGTTCACATTGCTATCTTCCTGGTTCTATCGTTGTCTGTATTGGTTATGTTGCCAGAAAAGATTAAAACCTGTTTAAAGATTTTTTTCGGTAAAAACGAAAAGAAGTTTGATGCCGGCTGGAGTGTAGGTTGGATGAACGGATTTTGGGTGGTCTCGGCTGCTTTTCTTGCTGTCGCTGTACTTATTTATTTTTCGTTTGCAAACCTGCAGCTATTGGCATTTCTATTATTCCTGTTGTCACTCAATTTTTTTATCGGTAACCTTATTATTCGGTCACCAGAGCACACCCAATACCTTACTTTACCCTGGGTCAATTTATTTGATGAAGGGAGCCCCCGTATTCTGGATGCCGGATGCGGGGCTGGCCGCACAACCGTTGCGTTGGGTAAGATTTATAAAGGTAAAATTACCGCATTTGATATGTTCGATTCAGATTATATCGAAGGTGGCGGCAATACTTTACTTGAAAAGAACCTGAAGCTGGTGGGACTCACGAAAAAGGTTGAAATCATACACGGAGATATTACCAAAACAGAATTTCAGGATGAAACTTTTGATGCTGTTGTCAGTTCTTATATGATAGATCATCTTGGTGATCAGAAAAAAAATGCACTGAATGAAATCAACCGGATACTGAAACCCAAAGGAAAGATGCTTATGATTGTATTGACTCCCAACCTTTCAGCTTTTGGTTTACTGAATGTGCTTTCATTTATGGTGATGTCAAAAAAGCAATGGAGAATACTTTTCACTAATTCAAATTTCAAACTCATAGAAGAAGGTGAAGTTAACGGGGGAACGTATTTCTTAATTGAAAAATAAATTTACAAAAATAAAACACTATGTACCAGATATTTATTGGAAGCCTTGTTCTTAGTCTTATTCATGCTTTGATTCCGAACCATTGGTTGCCTTTGATTGCCGTTAGTAAAACCGAGAAATGGACTCAAAGCCAGACCTTGTGGGCTACCATCATTACCGGGATTGCTCACACCTTAAGTACAATTATTATAGGTATCGTGGTTGGGCTTATAGGACTCAGACTGGCAGCCAGTTATGCTGTAATTTCTGAAACTATAGCTCCCTCAATATTAATTGGGTTAGGTTTGGTATATATTATCCTTGATTTCCGGAGTCATCATCACCATCATAGCCATGAAATAAATCTGGAAGTAATTGAATCGGGCCTGAACAAATCAAGGCGGATTGCAATATTGACGACACTAAGTATCGCAATGTTTCTGACTCCTTGCATCGAAATTGAAGCGTATTACTTCCAGGCAGGAACAATTGGATGGCCGGGGATATTTATCGTATCGTCTGTCTATCTTGTCACTACTGTATTAGTGATGCTAGTCCTGGTTTACTGGGGAATTAGAGGAGCTAAATCCTTCAAATCGCACTACCTGGAACATCATGAAAAACGTATTACAGGATTAGTTTTGATAGCGCTTGGAATATTGGCGCTAATAGTAAAATTTTGAATTCAACAATAAATGAAAAAGCCTGTAAATCTATGACTTACAGGCTTTAAAGTCGGGGTAGTAGGATTCGAACCTACGACCCCCTGGTCCCAAACCAGGTGCGCTAACCGGACTGCGCTATACCCCGAACTATTTAATCAATTTTACCGTTGAAGCTTTTATACATTCCCAGCAACATTTTCGAGATCCGCTCGTAGTTGTCGTACAACTCCTGGTAAACAACAGGTGATATTCCGTTGGTGGATTTCACCAGGTCAAGCAGAGATGAACATTCAAAAATGTATCCCCTGGATACGGTAATCAAATCTTTCTTCTCATTACTATTTACTCTTGCTGAAGCCTGAACCAGGTTCATAACAGCGAGCAACATTGCGTTTTTCCAATGGTCGTGAACCTGCCGGTCCATTTGATCATCTTGCCTGAGCATCAACATCACTTTGTTGTGCTGATCTTTCATAAGTTGATATACTTCTAACTTTTCGAAATCAAACATTTCAGACAGAGAAAACGATAATTTTAAACTTTAAAAGAACTGGCGGAGAAAGGGGGATTCGAACCCCCGGTACCCTAATCGAGTACGACAGTTTAGCAAACTGTTGGTTTCAGCCACTCACCCATCTCTCCAATGGTTTATGAAAAAACGTTTAAGTTCCTTCAATAAGGGAGTGCAAAAGTACACATAATAATGACAAGTGCAAATTTATTTGTCGTTTCCTGAATTATTTATTCATTTCCGTGTAATCACTGTAAAAAGAACATCTGAAATGATCTGGAAACGGCATTCAATGTTTTTTCAACAGAACCTTTTAATACCTTACATTTGTCTGAAAATCATGTTAGGGTTAGCGTTGCTTAACAGATTTCTATACAGAACTTAAATAACCAATCATAATTAACTGTTTTTCTATCAACCAATTTCTATTAACCTACTCAAACCATCCATTATGAGAAAGATCTTCATGGTAATACTGGTAATTATTATCTCCTCAGGAGCATTTGCACAAATACTTTCAACGGCAAACTCGCCCGAATACAAAAATATTTTAAAAATGTCGGTTTCCCAGTTTACCCGGAGTACATTCCAGATGGGATATGAAAGGTTCTTTACCCCGACCACTAGTTTTTATCTCTCTGCTGGCTTAAGTTTCGAGGATTCAGACAATGTTAAAACATGGGGCTTACGAAATGAAGCACAAATGCGATTTCATGTTTTCACTGTGATCAAACCTACTGAAAGTCACAGGTTGTATTTTGCTCCGTACCTGATGAATCAATATTTTGAAACTCAAAACAAAATATTCAATAACAATGGAATCTATACCTGGAAAACTGATACTTTCGATGCAGTTGGCGGTGGTATGCTTTTCGGATGGTCATTTTCTTTTGCCAACAGGATCAACCTTGACATATATACCGGGGGTGGAATACGGAAAACTTTCGGTTATGATCAAACCCTGAATACATATAATAGTGGAGGCGTTTTTGATTACGGCTACAGCGGAATTGTACCGCGGCTGGGAATCGATATTGGATTCTGGTTTTAGATGCTCGCATCCTTGCTAACAACTCCTGCCTTATTGAATTTGCAGGAGTTTTTTTATTCCTATAATTTTCTTTTTTCTCTCATAAATTTTTCGAAATTTACTCCTTTGAAATTCTATATGATACATCGCTGGATAAATTTGTAATACATTCAAAAACAAGTAAATATATACGTCATGGGAAAAACATATGCTGAAAAAATTCTAGGTGCCGAAGCGGGTGCAATCGTGTTTCGCAGGCCAGATATCATATTAACACATGATAATACTGCCAGTATTGCCAATACATTTAAAAAAATGGGTGGCGAAAAGGTCAAAGATCCTGATCAACTCCTGATCGTACTTGATCACAACGCTCCGCCTACAAGCGCCGAACTAGCGAATGATTACCAGAAAATCCGTGATATTGTTAAAGAACAGGGCATAAAGAAATTTCATGACGTAGGCAAAGGAATCTGCCATCAGATCATGGGGGATTATGCTAAACCCAATATGATTATTGTTGGTAGCGATAGCCATACCTGTACAGCCGGAGCTTTTAATTCTTTTGCCGCAGGAATTGATCGCACAGAAACTGCCGGATTGTGGCGCCAGGGCGAAACCTGGTTTCGTGTTCCTGATTCAATTAAAATTACTTTAAACGGCAAGTTGCCCGATGGCGTGTACGGTAAGGATTTGTCGATATGGATTATTGGTATGATAGGATCGAGTGGTGCAGACTATATGTCGATAGAGTATCATGGTGAGGGAGTAAAATCCTTGTCAATATCCGACAGGATGACGATTGCAAATCTTGCTTCAGAAATGGGCGCCAAGAATGCGGTTTTTCCTGCTGATGATATATTGGCAAAGCATTTGGGTACATCAATCGAAGGCACATGGGCTGATGAAGATGCCGTTTATGTCAAGGAAATTGTAATCAATCTCAATGAATTATTCCCCGTAGTTTCCGCTCCTCATAATGTTGACAACGTAAAGGCGCTTGCCGAAGTGAAAGGCACCAAAATACAGCAGGCTATGATAGGTACTTGTACCAATGGCCGTATTGACGATTTGCGGGAGGCTGCCATGATTCTGAAAGGCAATAAAGTGCCGGATGGATTTCAGTTGCTCATCATTCCTGCATCGCAACAAATCTACCTGCAGGCAATGGACGAAGGTTTAATTCGCATTTTTATGGAAGCCAATGCCAGCGTTCTGGCCCCATCATGTGGCCCATGCCTGGGAACTGGACAAGGAATTCCTGCTGATAATATGACAATTATTTCCACAGCAAACCGCAATTTCAAAGGGCGCATGGGAAATAAAACAACATTTATTTACCTTGCATCACCAGCAGTAGTGGCGTATTCGGCACTCAAAGGTGAAATCCATGATCCTCGAGAAAAGGAAGCCAATGATAAATATCCTTTCACCATTGCGCAAAGCAAGACCGTGGATATCAGCGCTGATGATGATCGATACTCAGCAGGAACCTGGAATTATGCAGATGTCGACAACCTGAATACCGACCAGATGTTTGCCGGGAATCTTACTTATAATGTTAAAAGTTCCGAGGCTGAAAAAATTATGCCGCACCTTTTCAAGGGCTTCGATGATAGTTTTGCCGAACGAGTTAAAGAAGGGGATATACTTGTTGCAGGCGCAAACTTTGGTTGCGGAAGTTCGCGTGAGCATCCGTCGGTTGGATTGGCATTTGCAGGTATCAAAGCTGTAATTTGCAAAAGTGTGAATCGCATATTCTATCGGTCTTCGGTAAACCAGGGATTACCTATTATTTTACTTCCCGATGCCGTTGATGCTTATAAACAGGGAGATAAGGTGGATATTGACTTTGAAGCCGGAAAAGTTATGATTGCAGGGAAAATCTATGGATTTTCACCACTCCCAGATAAACTAGTAGGGATTTTTAAAGCCAAAGGACTTGTGAATTACGTTAAGGCAAGTTCATAAGTTCATTTGATTCTGTAGGTTAAATAAGGCTGTTATCAAAATAACAGTCTTATTTTTATTTTGCACAACAAATTAAACTATTTTGTTTAATTTCACATGCTTGAAGTGCGAGTAAATGAAGGTATTAAAAAACGGGTATGTTTTGCAAATGGCAGTGGTTGTAGCTATAATTCTTATAGCCGGCAGTTTTGAATTGCCCAAATATACCAGCCGTTTGATCGTACTTGCTGTGCTCGCTGTTATTGATATGCGCTATTGGTATTCAGTGAGGAAGTATTTTACCCGACGATTTAAAAGGGTTCTGACTATCGCATACTGGCTGCCATTGTATATGCTATTAGTGTTTTTTATCAGTGGCGTCATAACTCCTTACATCGAATGGAACTCATTCGTCCGGATTTACTTCCCCGGAATTTTGCTCATTTTACTTATTGGCAAAGGGATATTCATAACATTAATAGTTTTTGGAGATATTTTTATTATTCCACTCAATGTTATCAGACATATAAATCCTGAGAATATTGAAAGGTTAGGCAAATGGTACAGGCCGCGTATTTTTCTGCTTACTTCTGCCGGAATTGCTTTTTTGGTAATGATGACCTACGTTTCAGGAATGTTTTTCTGGGTAAACGATTTTAAGCTTACGAAAGTTGAATTACCGATTAAAAATTTGCCACAGTCATTTGATGGGTATAAGGTAATACAGTTAAGTGATTTTCACCTTGGTAGTTTTTTAAATGATAAGCCAATTAAAGATATTATTCGGATAGTGAATGAGCAACATCCTGATTTGATTGTTTTTACCGGTGATATGGTAAGCTTTACAACAGATGAAGTGTATCCTTTTGAAGAAGAAATGAAGAAATTTTCTGCAAAGGATGGAATTTATTCAATACTTGGAAATCACGATTATGGTGAATACACTAACTGGGATTCGCAGGAAGATAAAGATTTGAATAACAGAGAATTGTTTGAGTTTTATGATCGGATTGGCTGGCACATGCTTCGGAATCAGAATGCTATAATCAGCAGGGATACATCTTCAATTGCAGTCATCGGAGTTGAAAACTGGAGCGAAACGAAGCGTTTTGGCAAAAAAGGTGATCTTAAAAAAGCTATTATTGGAACTGAACAGACACAATTTAAGATTTTGTTGTCACATGATCCTTCCCACTGGGACGGAGAAGTAAATAAAAAGTATCCGCAGATTGGTCTGACTTTATCAGGGCACACCCATGCTTTTCAATTTGCAATAGAAACTAATTCGGTGAAATGGAGTCCTGCTTCATTACTTTTCAAGGAATGGGGTGGATTATACCAAAAAGTACTGGAAAAAGGTGGAATTCAGTATCTCTATGTTAACCGCGGTGTTGGTACCCTGGGTTACCCGGGCCGTGTAGGCACCAGGCCAGAAATAACACTTATTGTGTTACGAAAGGAACTTTAATAAGTCTATCCAATATAGTCCTGAGTCATTTTGCGGAAGAAATTTCCTGATAGGAATTCCTTTCTGAATACTGGTTATTTGTCCAGTATAAACCAGCTATCTACCAGTTCATCTTTCTGATGACCTTCACTTAAATGGATAAATTCATTCGTGTGTTTATTGTATAAATATTCTTTATTCCATTCGAGATGATGCACGGAAACCTGTTTAATGGCATCAATAATGTAATGAAGCTCTTCATCTGTCATGGTAGGGTGGAGGGACAGCCTAATCCAACCTGGTTTCTGTGAAAGGTCACCATGAGTTATTAGGTCGGTTATTTCACGCGATTTTTCGTGGCTGACATCTAATAAAAAATGGCCGTATGTACCGGCACATGCGCATCCTCCCCGAAGTTGTATGCCATACTTATCGCTCAGTAGTTTTACTACCATATTAAAATGTATTCCAGCAATATAAAATGAGATGATTCCCAGTCGTTTTTTCTGGCTGTCGGCCAGGATGTGAACCCCGGGAATGCAGCATAATTCCTTAAAAGCCACAGCAACAAGTTCTTCTTCCCGCCGCCTTATGAGTTGAGTGTTCATTTCGTTTTTCAGATTGATGCACAATGCTGTTTTCATTGCTTGCAGAAAACCAGGTGTGCCACCATCCTCACGTACTTCTATATTATCAATGAATTTATACTCACCCCATGGGTTTGTCCAGTCGACAGTGCCTCCACCAGGAGCATCAGGAACCCTGCAATGGTACAATGACGAATCGAATATCAAAACACCGGAAGTGCCTGGTCCACCTAGGAATTTATGAGGTGAGAAGAACACAGCATCCAGTTTTTCCATCGGATCACCAGGATGCATATCTATATCTACGTAAGGCGCTGAAGCAGCGTAATCCGCAAAACAATAACCTCCGGCTTCGTGCATTATTCGAGCCAGTTCATAAATATGCGTTTCAATTCCTGTAACATTAGAACATGCTGTAAAAGAACCTAATTTCAGGGGTCGGTCTTCAAATTTCTTAAGTAACTCGCGCAGGTTTTCAGGATTTACAAGCAAATCTTTTCCGGGAGGAATAACTTCAACATCAGCAATGGTATGATACCACGAGGTATGGTTCGAATGGTGTTCCATATGAGTGATAAAAAACCACGGGTTTTTTACCTGTATACACAAATTCACCGGCAATATTTTTTTCGGGAACCTTAAGGTTCAACATACGCTGAAATTTCACCAGAACATTGGTCATTCCGAAGCCTGAAGTAATAAGTACATCGCCCGGACCGGCATTTACATGTTCTTTAATAATATGCTGTGCTTTGTGATATGCTTTGGTCATCATCTGCCCGCTTTCGCAGGTTTCGGTGTGGGTATTTGCAACCCAGGGGCCGATGACTTTTGAAATCCTATCTTCAATAGGGCCGTAAAGCCTGCCGCTGGCCACCCAGTCGGCATAAATCATTTTACGAGTCCCAAAATGTGTTGTGTATTCCAGGTCATTTCCCACTATTTCCTTACGGAATTTGCTGAAGTGCTCTGCTAGGTCTGCCATTTGAATGTTTGAATTTGCTTTGGCAAATATCTGAAAATAATAATAGAATCAAGGATTTGTTTTGGAGAGATTTTGAAAATGAAAATGTATTGCACCGAAGTTCAGATAACACTAACGATCACAGCGAATTAGAAAGCTATATATGAAGTATTCATCACCTATTAGCTTGATTTTCTGTATATATTCTCCTTGTCACCCTTCGCCAGGTCAACTTGTCCCTCATAAAAATCAATACCGCACAGGCTTTGTTTTTACTCCCCTGCAGCAATCTGAACTTCCATGATTTCAATTTCGCCTGTTTCAACAGAAATGCTTATCCAATTATTTTCCTCGCGGAACCACTTGTCCTGGATGCTGATGCTGATAAGGTAATCGCTGAGGGAGGATTTATCAAAATTACGAAGTACGATACCTCCGTTTTTAGTTTCATCTTTCCCATAATTCAGGTAGACTTTTGGAACGGTTCGGCCGGTTGAACGTGCTTTAAGAAGGATGTAATTGTTTTTACGTAAACTCGGTTCGATAGCAGAAAAAGGAAATTTCTTTTCATTTCCTCTGCCGATAATCACTTTTTGCGAATAGAGATTTAAAATAGAGTGATCTGACATGTACTTTCTGATTTTACTGATTTGGAGTTCAGGATAAGCATCACCTGGATTCATGCTAGCTGCTGTTTCATACGCATCAATGGCCTGATCATAAACCTTTGAGTTGAATAGTTTGTCGGCGTTTTCGATTGCTTTATTATATTCAGCCGAGCGTGTCAAGGCTATTCCCTCGGTAATATTTTTTATTTCAATCATACGTTGTTTTGGATAAGATTCAGCTGGTTTTATTGCTGAAGCTTTGGCGAAAGATGCATTTGCGCCAGAATAATCTTTCATCCCGAAAAGCTTGTCACCTTCTGTAATGGCTAATGTATAATTATTATCAACGGATTGCGAGCCTAAAAGTATTTCATCGATTTTCACGATTTGGTCCTGAGGGTATTTTTCATTCTTTTTTATCCCAACTGCTTCTGCGTAAGCAGTTTTCGCTCCGTTATAGTCTTTGCTCGAAAACAACTGGTCTCCGGTTTTTACTGCCATTGCATATTTATCATTTTTCTTTTGCTGATTAGCTGTTTCTGCCTTTATTTCAGTTATCTGTTCAAGTGGATAAAGCTCTTGAGGCTTTATTTTATTAGCATCCTGGAATGAGGTTAATGCAAGGCTAAAATTACCGGCAGCCAGTGCTTTTTCTCCTGTTCTTAGTGCCTGGGCATAATTTTCAGCATCTGTTGATTGTTTTAGAAGGATTGAATTTATCTCAGTAGTTTTACTTAATGGGTACGTTTCATTAGGCTTAATAGTAAGGGCTTGCTTATAAGCGCTTAATGCATCGGTGTATTTCAATGATGAAAAGAGTCTGTCGCCATTAGAAATTGCGGAAGCATAGTTTTCATCTTTGTTTTTTGATAATGCGATCAAACCTTGAGCATCTTTTATTTTCTGCTGAGGATAGGTTTCAGCAGGTTTAAACCCGAGGGCTTTGTTATAGGATAATATTGCTTCCTCAAACCTGTTTCCATTAAATTGAATGTCGGCTTCAGCAACAGATTTACTGTAGTTTTCATTAACTTCTTTCTGCTTAGCTGTGAGCGATGTTATTTCTTCGATTTTTTGAGAAGGGTACTTTTCTTCAGGAAACAGAGCTAAAGCAGTACGGTATTCAGTCAGGGCGGCATCATATTTTTTTTCATTCAACGACTGATCTCCATTTTTTATAGCAATATCATAAGCGTTTTTATGGAAAATATTTAATGAGAGTAGCTTTTCAATTTCTGCTATTTTAGTTTTAGGATAAGTTTCAGAAGGTTTAATATCTGATGCTGATTTAAATCCTGCCAAAGCGTACTCGTAATCAGCTGATTTTAATTCAATTTCGGCACTTGCAAGGGCAGCATCATATTTTTGCTGAGTTAATTGCTGAGCTAGGTCGTTTTTGATTTTTACAAGCATTTCTTTCGGATAGGTGGCATCTGGTCTTGTGTTGATCGCTTCCTGGTACTTGAGGCTGGCATCGTTAAATTCACGGTTTTTATAAAACTGATCCGCAAGTTCAATGGATTTATCATAGGTATCCGCAGGTGTTTTTTTACTATTTGCATTGATATCTTTCGCTTCCTTGTTGTTTTCTTTCGTATTCAGGTCAGCAGCTGCTACAGCAATAGCAACTTGATTTTTGTTGCTTGCGCTGTTTGTTTTTTCTGATGGAAGTTTGTCAGCGGAAGCTTTATTTGTTGTTTTCTGCCCGGCTTTTGCGATATATTCAACTTGAAGTTTTTTCGCATCAGTAATTTTTCTATTGACAAATTTTACATTTGGATGCAATTTGAGAGCGGCTTCGTAAAACATGATAGCATGGTCAAAATCATTTATGGCAAGTTCCCTGTCTCCAGAGGAAAGAGCAAGATTAAAATTAGCCATATCTTCCGGATCAATGTAACTGGCACTTAACTCCAACAACTTGTCTTTGGGTAATTGAGCAGTTGGGTCGATTAATGTAGCCTTCTGATATTCGGCCTTTGCTTGCTGATATTTTTTTTGCTCATTTAAGCTATCTGCTTTCAGAATCGTTTTTTGAAAAAGTGCGTTTTTTGAATCAGGTGATGCGTCCAGTTTGGAATTTATCTCTTCTATTTTTGTAGTGGCATAGTTATAATCGGGTTCTGTCTGATACGCTTTTTCATAAAGGAGTAATGCTCCTCCATAATCTTCAATAGCCAAAGCATAGTCGGCCTGAGCGATTATAGTTTTATAGCTGTTATTGCTGTTTTTACTTGGTGTATGTGATGAAACTTTTGGATCACCCCCTCCTTCAAGTAATTTTTTTGTTATATCGATTTTATCTGCAGCATAATTATATTCGGGTTCAACCTCGTGAGCTTTTTCGTAGAGTTTTAATGCTCTTGCATAATCTCGTGCTGCAAATGCCTGGTCAGCCTGTTTTATATACGTTTTATACGTTCCAGGTGTTTCTGTATTTTGAGCAAAACTTGGTTTAGTACAGGATAGTAAAAATAGGATTCCAATAATAGCAAACTTAAAGTTTGTTGAGAATCGATTCTGTAAAATATGATTCTTCATAGAGCACTTTGATTTTTAATAGTGTTAAAAAAGTTTCAATCAATATTACCAAAAATATCAGTTCAAAAAGCAGGAGTAATTGTTTATTTATTATGGCTGTTTAAGTTGGTGCTTGCTACACCAATTATCACATGATCCTGCCATCCACCATCATTAGTTTACGGTCACTCATGTCGGCAAGCTCCTGGTTATGAGTAACTATTACGAAGGTTTGATTGAATTTTTTGCGAAGTTCAAAAAACAATGCATGCAGTTCTTTGGCATTGGCTGAATCGAGGTTTCCTGAAGGCTCATCGGCCAGTATTACCGATGGATGGTTCATCAGGGCGCGTGCTACGGCTACTCTTTGTTGCTCACCACCTGAGAGTGCTGAAGGCTTATGTTCAGCCCGATCGGTGAGATGCAGGAAATCAAGCAGTTCTAGCGCCCTTTGCTTGGCTTCCTTCTGCGAAATTCCAGCTATAAAGGCCGGAATACAGAGATTTTCGTGCGCAGTGAATTCAGGTAATAAATGATGAAACTGGAATACAAACCCGATATTCCTGTTTCTAAACGAGGCGAGTCGTTTTTCGCTTAGCGATGACACGTCCTGATTATCAAACGAAATAGAGCCTGATGTAGGATTGTCGAGCGTGCCTATAATCTGTAGCAATGTGGTTTTACCGGCACCTGATGCACCAACAACCGATACTATTTCTCCTTTGTTAACTTCGAGGTCAATACCCTTCAGTACTTCGAGAGTTCCATATGATTTGTGAATATTTTTTCCGGATATCATAAAGTGATTTCTGATTACAAATATACAAGATATTCAATGAGGAATTGTCATTCTTTCCCTTAAAAGGAGTTTCAGTAATTCAAGGTTTCTGGTTTCGGTTTTTTGCTAAATCGCCACGTTCTACCAGTCGCTCCTTGCCCAGTCGCTCAATTTCTTCATTAATCAAAAAAGCTTAGAACGCTACTCATCCCCGGCAGCAATCTGAACTTTCGTGATCTCAATATCACCGGTTTCTACAGATAAACTGATCCAGTTATTGTCTTCGCGATACCATTTGTCCTGTACGCTTATACGGATTAAATAGTCGCTGATGGTTGATTTATCGATACTTCGAAGTACAATTCCTCCATTCTTGGTGTTATCTTTTCCGTAATTCAGGTAAACTTTCGGAGCAGTTTTCCCGGTTGATCGAGCTTTAAGTAGAATGTAATTGTTCTTACGCAGGCGAGGTTCAATGGCAGAGAATGTGAACTTTTTTTCATTGCCTTCGCTGATTACAAATGTTTGAGAGAAAAGATCCTGAATGGCGTGATCCGACATATACCTTCTGATTTTTCCTATCTGCTGCTCGGGATAGGAGTCGCCCGGATTAATTTTAGAAGCTGTTTCATAGGCATCTATTGCCAGGTCGAAAACTTTGGTATTATATAACTTATCTGCTTCTCCAATTGCCTTGTTATATTCAGCTCTGCGCGCCAGTTCTATTTCCTCTATAATTTTATTGATTTCAGTAATTCGTTGTTTTGGATAGGTTTCACCAGGTTTTATTCCTGAAGCTTTCGTGAAATCAGAAATAGCACCTGAATAGTCTTTTGCCCCGAACAGCCTGTCACCATCAGCGATATATGATGTGTACATTTTTTCCATTTCTTCCTTTTGAGCGAGTAGCGCTACATTGATATCAGATATTTTTGTTTTGGGATATGCCTCACCAGGCTTAATTTCCAGTGCATTCTGATATGCATTTAATGCCTCCATCAGGTTTTTGGAAGCCAGTTTGCTATCGCCCAATGCGATTGCCTTGGAATAATTCTCATCAATAGCTTTTGTTTCCGCTTTAATTGCAGTTATACGATCTTGAGGATATTTTTCTGCAGGCTTTATTGTAAGAGCCTCTTCATATGATTTGATTGCTCCGGGAAGATTTTTTGAATTGTACAGATCAGTAGCAGCTGTGATTGCTTTTGTATAATTCTCGTCTTTCAGTTTTGATACAGCCAGTATTCCATTGATTTCCAGAATTTTTTCTGAAGGTAATTTTTCTATAGGTTTAAGTGTATTGGCTTTGGTGTACAAACTGACTGATTCATCATATTTGCCGGCTTTGTACCGGGAATCAGCATCATTTACCAATTTCTGATAATCTTCATCCAGTTTTTTCTGTTCGGCGATTAGGCTATTTATACGGGTAATTTGTTCCTGCGGATATTTTTCTGCAGGTTTTATTGTACTTGCACGTTGGTAAGGCTCCAGAGCATCAAGGTATTTCTGCGATGTGAAAAACTTATCAGCCAGGACCAATGCCTCCTGGTAACGGGTATTTGCAACTTTTTGCTTATCCATTACAGACTGAATTTCTACCATCTTTTGCTTTGGATAGGCTTCAGTTGGTTTAACCGAATTTGCTTTTGTAAATGCAATAAGAGCGTTTTCATAATCACCGGCAGTCATTTTAGTATCACCCTCAGATATAGCTTTATCATAAGTTTCCTGAAGCATTTTCTGATCGGCAATTAGCTTCTCTGTTTCAGCTATTTTTTCGGCAGGATATTTTTCGGTTGGTTTCAATGCTTGGGCTTTCCTATATTCCTGTAAGGCTTCATGGTACTTTTTGCCGTCAAAAAACTTATCGGCAGTGGCTAAAACGGCCAGGAAATTGTCATCCAGTTTCTGCTGTTCGGCCATCAGGGTATTTATTTTTTCAACCTGGTTTGTCGGATAGGATTCGGCTGGTTTTAATGAAGAAGCCTTTTTGTAAGATAGCACGGCTTCAGCGTATCTTTTTGCGGCAAAGTATGTATCTCCCTCTGTGATTGCGCTGGTATAGTTTTGTTCTTTTTGTGCCGACGCAGAAAGTATCTCATCAATTTCTGCAATTTTATCTTTCGGGAGTTTTTCCTGAGGCTTCAGTATACCTGCACTGGAATATAGTGCCCGGGCTTCAGAATGCTTACCAGCTTTTAACTGGATATCAGCATCCGTAATAGCTTTCTGGAAATCATCATCCAGTTTTTTTTGTTTGGCCAGTTGCTGATTGATTTCCGTTACCTGATCCTGCGGATATTTCTCCGATGGTTTAATTTTAAATGCGCGTTGATAGGGTTCGAGTGCTTCGGTGTATTTCTTGTCGGCAAATAATTTGTCAGCAAGTACAATTGCTTCCTTGTAAGCCTGGTCTTCGGCCTTGTTTTTATCTAGAATAGCCTGGATTTCTCTTATTTTCTGGTTCGGATATGCTTCGCCTGGTTTAATGGATTTAGCACTGTTGAATGAAGCCAAAGAATTTATATAATCCTTTCCTGTAAAGAACTTATCGCCATCAGCAATAGCTTTAGTATACGAATCCTGTATTGCTTTTAGGTCAGTTATTTGTTTTTCAGCTTCAGCAATCTTATCCGTCGGGTATTTCTCAGATGGTTTTAAAACTGAAGCTTTCTTAAATTCAATGATAGCATTCTCATAATTCTTAGCACTAAAAAGTTTATCCGCTGATGATATTGCTGCTATATAATCAGCATCAAGCTTTGTTTGTGTGGCAAGTTGAGTATTGATCTTGTCAACCTGTGATTTCGGATAGGTTTCGGCAGGTTTTAAAGCACTTGCTGCATTATATGAGCCGATTGCTTCAGCATATTTCTTCTCTTTAAAGAACGAATCGCCTTCCTTGATTGATGTAGAATAGTTTTGTTCTTTTTGCGCAGATGCAGAAAGTATTCCATCTATTTCGGCAATCTTATCTTTCGGGAGTTTTTCCAGCGGTTTCAGAGCAGCAGCGGCGGAATATAAATTCCTTGCTTCATCATATTTTCCTGCTTTCAGTTGAATATCGGCATCACTTATTAATTTCTGATAATCGAATTCCAGTTTTTTCTGTTCGGCAAGCGCCTGGTTGATTTTTTCAACCTGATCCTGCGGATATTTCTCCGATAGTTTGATTTTAATTGCGCGTTGATATGGTTCGAGCGCTTCGGGGTATTTCTTATCGGCGAAAAATTTGTCAGCCATGGCAATAGCTTCCTGGTAAAGTTGTCCTTCAGCTTTATCTTTGTCAAGAATGGCCTGAATTTCAGTGATTTTCTGGGTTGGATATGCTTCGCCGGGCTTTGCTGCATTTGCAATTTTGTATGAGGCGATTGAACTTACATAATTTTTTTCTGTAAAGAACTTGTCGCCAGCAGCAATTGCTTGGGTGTAAGCTTCCTGAGTTGCTTTTATGTCAGCAATTTGCTTTTCAGCTTCAACTATTTTTTCTGCAGGGTACTTCTCCGATGGTTTCAAAACCTGTGCTTTTCGAAAATCAATAACAGCATCTTCATACTTCCTGGCAGTAAAAAGCTTATCTGCAGACGTGATAGCAGTTAAATAATCTGCATCCAGCTTTGCTTGGGCTGCAAGTAATCCGTTAATCTTTTCAATCTGATCTTTTGGATACGATTCTACAGGTTTAATTAAAGATGCTTTTTTGTATAAGACAATTGCTTCATTAAGTTTTTGACTGTTAAAATTATTGTCGCCTTCAGCTATTGCTAGCGAATAATTTTCGTCCACCACCCGTAAATCTCCCAATATTTTATTGATTTTACCAACCTGGTCCTGCGGGTATTTTTCATTCTTTTTTAATCCCGAAGCTTCTGCATAGGCGGCCAGGGCATGGCTATATTCTTTAGCTGAAAACAATTGGTCGGCTGTTTTTAATGCAGTCGAGTATTTCTCATCACTTTGTTGCTGAGTTGCTACAGTGACCTTTATTTCAGCAATTTTATCCTGTGGATATTGTTCAGAAGGTTTAATCTTCTGCGCCTCCTGAAATGACTTGATGGCCACTTCTAAATTTCCTGACGAAAGCGCTTTATCTCCTTTTTCAATTGACTTGGTATATTTATTAAGTAAAAATGAAATTTCGGATATTTTACTTATCGGATACCCTTCGAAAGGTCGTACAGAGTTGGCAAGTTCAAAAGCAGCCAAGGCTTCGTTGTATTTGGATTCAGCTAACAGCCGGTCGCCGTCGGCAATTGCCGTGGTGTAACTGTTATCCTTGCTCTTTGAAGCGGCTAATTTGATTTGTGCATCTGTAATTTTTTGTTGCGGATAAGTTGCTTCCGGTTTAAATTCAAGTGCTTTGGTATAAGCAGGAATTGCATCTTCGAATTTATTTTTATTAAATAGCTTATCGGCTTCAGCAACAGATTTCAGGTAATTATCATCAGATTCTTTCTGCTTACCTGTGATAACGGTTATTTCGTCTATTTTTTGAGAAGGATACTTTTCAGCAGGTATTAATGATAAAGCATTCCTGTAAAAACCTAGGGCAGCATCGTATTTTTTATCGTTCAACGACTGATCTCCATTTTTTAATGCAAGGTCATAAGCTTCCTTGCGGGAAGTATTGTCGGCTATGAGCTTTTCAATTTCCGTAATTTTAGTTTTCGGATAATTTTCTGAAGGTTTGATAGCCAACGCAGATTTAAAACCAAGCAAGGCGGCTTCGAAGTCTGACGTTTTCAAAAAGTTTTCGGCGTTTGCCAGGGCTGCATCATATTTTTGCTGGTCCGACTGAAGCAGCGATTCGCCTAATTTTGTTTTTTCAAGCATTTCTTTCGGATAGCGGGCTTGCGGTTTTGCATTGAGCGCTTCCTGGTATTTTAGTCGTGCATTGGCAAAATCACGGTTGATGTAAAACTGATCAGCCTGCTCTATGGATTTATCGTAATTATCCTGTAGTGCCTTATTTTTCTGACTAAAATTGTCTATTTCCTGGATCTTTTGCTTGGCATACTGGTTTTCAGGAGTCAGGTCCAATGCTTTCTGGTATTCATCACGGGCCTCAGTTCGTTTTTCAGCCTGGAGTAAGATATCCGCCGTTGCAATATTTTTTGCCGACTGTTCAGCCTTTGATTTATATTCAACTTGTTGCTTCTTGGCAGCTGTAATTTTATCTTTCAACGTTTTGTTATTCGGCTTTACTGCAAGGGCTGTTTCATACGAAAGTACAGCTTTGTCAAAATCATGTTCGGTAAGTGCTTTATCGCCAACAGCTACAGCCTCATTAATAACAGCTATATCGTCCGGATCTGAATACAACGTACTTATTTCCGATAACCGGTCTTTTGGAAACTGTGCTGAAGGGTCAATCGAAAGAGCTTTTTGGTATTCTGTTTTAGCTTTCGCATAGTCTTTAAGTTTGAATAAGTTTTCTGCTTTCAGAATTAAATCCTCAAATAACCTGGACTTAGAATCAGGAGTGGCATCCAGAATTTTATTTATTTCGTTGATTTTACCAGTGCTATAGTTGTCATCAGGCTTGGCCTGGCTGGCTTTTTCATAAAGTACCAATGCTCCTGCATAATCTTTTGCGGCTAACGCCTGGTCAGCTTGTTGAATGATTGTTTTATAGCCAGCTCCAGTCGTATTACTTTGCGAAAAGCAAGGATTCGTATAGGATGCTAAAAAAGTTATTCCAATAAAAGCAATGAGAATATATATATGTAATCGATTCAGGGAAATGCATTTCTTCATTGAGCAGGCAGGTTTGTTTTTTTTTGAA
>CAIWMA010000068.1 GCA_903913645.1 uncultured Bacteroidales bacterium
CTCACCAGGTTATGAATCTGAATGCAAGGATTTGTCCAGTTTATCCTGCAATCATTTTTGAAAATTTTTGGAGCAGGAAGTAAAACAGTTCTGTTGGGAATAATATTTTCCTGTATCTGTACTTCAACACTTCCTGATTCTATCAATTTAAGCGTTTCCAGCACTACTTCGCCTCCAGCTACCGTCAATCTGTCATGAAGCACACCGGCATCGTCAGAAGGCAGGATTGGGAGTTTACGGGAAAGTATAATATTGCCTGTATCGATTTCCTGTTCGATGAAAAATGTGGTCAGGCCGGTTTCAGTTTCTCCGTTTATTATAGCGTGATTGATAGGTGCTGCTCCTCGGTATTGTGGCAATAATGATGCATGAAGGTTCAACGTTCCATATTCCGGCATCTGCCAAACAACTTCTGGTAACATTCTGAAAGCAACAACTACCTGTAAATTAGCATCCAGGTTTTTTAATTCATCGAGGAAATCAGTGTTTTTCAGTTTATCGGGTTGCAGAATCCTGATATTGTTTGCCAGCGCAAATTCTTTTACGGCTGAATAATGTATTTTTTGTCCTCGGCCGGCCGGCTTGTCTGGTGCTGTGATTACAGCTAAAACTTTATATCCTGCCTGAACAATAGCACGCAAAGGCTCAACCGCAAATTGCGGCGTTCCCATATAAATAATGCGCAATTCCTTGTTCATGGCGTGTGTTGTTAAACAAAAAATACCTGAAGTTCATCCAGGTATTCTTTAAATTTCAAAAGTATATTATTTCGTAAGTTTTGCCTTGGCTTGTTCGATATATTTATCAATGTCCCTGGCTTCGTTACTCTTAACGTGTTCTTTTTGAATTTTCTCATACAACTCAACTGCTTTGTCGAACTTTCCCTGGTCTTCATAAACAAAGGCTGCCCTCATCATATACAGTGGAGTTGTTAAATCATTAACCTGCTGTTTGGATGCTTTCAGGTAATACTCAACAGCGTCATCCTTTTTTCCAAGTTCCATGTAAGCATCGCCAATACTGCCTGTTGCCATAGGGCCAACAAACTCGTCATCGCTGTCGAATTTTTTCAGGTAGGTGATAGCATCTTCGAATTTACCTTGTTTCAGGTAAATAATACCGGCATAGTATTTCGCGAGGTTTGATGATTTAGTCATGCTGTAATCATCAATTATAGCCAGAAATCCAGGAAAGTTAGCATCTCCGTTCAAAGCTTTGTTCAGCGAATCCTGTTCGAAATATTTTTGAGCCATGAACATTTGTCCCTGGGCTGCTTTTTCGCGTGGTGCGATGTAAAGTTTCTGGAAAGCAAATACCCCTAATACAATAACAACGGCAGCGCCAATTACTATCGTCAGAATCTTCTGATTTTTTTCAATAAATTTTTCTGATTTCGACAGCGCTTCTTCTACCGCGTGGATTTTCTCTTCAGTATTGTCAATTTTCTTGGCCATAATTCTTATTTTTGAGGCGCAAAAGTAGCTTTTTTTTAGGAAATAATAAGCATGCTTCGCTTTTTTTACTAACATAAAGTTTAAAATCTAAAATAAGTGATACTTAAGGTGTTCCAATATTGTGTTAACAATTGTATTTAGCGATAACATCTAATCAAATTCCTGCTTTTTTTTGATAATTAGTACGAATTGTTTCGTTACAGATTTTGCATAAATGACAGGCAAATATCAATCAAAATAAAAGTCTACTTTTACTAATTATATAATGTGAATAAATGGAAATATGGATGATATAGTGTATAAAAAAAGTTTGAGTAATTTTTTCAGAAACCTGAAACTGGAAAAGCGCAATGAGTTGATGGACCGGGTTTTAGCTGATCGGACCAGGTATATTACAGTTGCTCTTGAAAATATATATCAGCCTCATAATGCGAGCGCCGTGCTTCGATCGTGCGATTGCTTCGGTGTTCAGGATGTTCATATTATTGAAAACTCTTACGGATACGAGCTCAATCCTCATGTTTCTCTTGGTGCCGCACAATGGCTAAATCTGCACAGGCACAACATACTGGATAATAATACCGCAGAATGTATTGGCAGTTTAAAAAGGGAAGGATACCGAATTGTTGCTACCACTCCTGATTCGAAAGCGGTTTCCATTCATGATTTTGATGTTACAAAAGGGAAATTTGCTTTACTTTTTGGAACCGAGAAATTCGGGCTTACCCCTGAAGCATTCGAAATGGCTGATGAATACATCCGTATTCCGATGTATGGGTTCACCGAAAGTTTCAATATTTCGGTTTCGGTTTCTCTTTGCCTTTTCCATTTTACGGAGCGGATCCGGGTCGAAAAAGCCGACTGGCAGCTGTCGGACGAAGAACAAACCGAAATTTACCTGCAATGGTTTCGGAATACCATAACCAATAGTGAAATGATAGAAAGGAAATTCCATGAAGAATACTTTTCCAAATAGGTATCAGCCAACGACAACCAAATCGTTTCTAAAAAATATTATGTACTAAGGCTTAATTCCACAGAAATATTATTTTATTTGCGATGGGTAACAAATTTTATTAATTTTACGCCACGGCCATAACAACTTAAATACTATATATCATGGGAAAAGGAGACAAAAAATCACGCAGAGGCAAAATTATTATTGGTTCCAGCGGCGTTCGCAGGCCAAAACCCTCTAAAAGTTTCGTTAAAGTTGAAGTAGTTGAAAAGATTAAAAAGGTTGCTGAAAAACCAAAAGCTGAGCCGAAACCAAAGGTTAAAGCTGCTGAACCAGCAGCCATTACAGAAACTGAAATAGCTGTTGCTCCTGAAAAAGCTGTGAAAAAAGCTGTTAAAAAGGTAAGGGAAGACGTAGCTGAGTAAAAGTATTTCTTTATAAGTTCGATGTTTTATTCATGTGAGGGGCTAAGTTCCCTCACATTTTTTTTATAGACATTACCTCTTTCCTCAAAATTCTTAAACATATCATAGCTGGCGGCAGCCGGCGAAAGCAGGCAAATCTTGCCTTTTTGGGTTACTTCCTGTGCAATTGTTACCACCTGCTTATAATCGGTTGCTGTATAGATACTAATTTTTCCAACACCGGATTCGCTAAATTCCTTCTGCATTCTCATCCCAGCTTCGCCAACAAAAATTATATTTGATACTCCGTTGTTATTCAAAAAAGGATACAATATATCATACTCAATTCCCCTGTCAAAGCCACCGAGAATTACAGTGTCAACTGTTTGGAGTGTTTTAATGGCTTCGATGGTTGCTTCCGGAATGGTGGCAATTGAATCATTATACCAAATTATTCCTGCATAGTTTCCAACCAGTTCAATCCGATGTTCCAGACCATTAAATGATTTAATTCCCAAACCAATTTGATGTGTAGATACACCACTTAAATAGCATGCCGCGCTTGCAGCCATTATATTATAGAGGTTATGATGCCCTTTCAGTGGTTGGCCCTGGCTGGTGTCATACAGATTGATTACTCTTCGTCCATAATGCAATTCTATGCATTCATTATTAATTCTCAGTTCAGTTTTTGATCCAGCCTCCAGTGAGAATGCCAGCGACTGAGTTTCAAGTTCAACAGAATTTTTCAAAAGCTGGTTAATGGTTTCATTATCCTGGTTATAAAGAAAATAATCCGACGGACCCTGGTATTTTCCAATATTAAACTTGGCTGACTGGTATTCGAGGTATGTGTAATAATGGTCAAGGTGTTCCTGGAAAAGATTGAGGAATACCGCAATATGTGGAGCATGCGATATATACTCAAGTTGATGTGACGAAAGTTCCAGCACAACTATAGTATCATACCCGATATCGTTAATACAATCGAATGGAGGAATGCCAATATTTCCAACCAGCAGCGTGTTTACACCAGCATTTTTCAGAATATGATATACAAGGCTGGATGTTGTACTTTTTCCTTTGGTGCCGGTAATTCCAATGGATTGAGAGCCATAACACTGAAGGAAAATATCTGTTTGTGACGTTAACCTTACTTTCTTTAATTCTTTTGGCAGGGTATTGGACGGAATTCCCGGTGATTTTATTGCAACATCAAATCCATCAATGGCTTGCATGCAGTCTTTTCCTGAAATGAATTGAAGATTTGGATCATTCTTTAAAAGCTCATCAGCAGTAATTTCAGCATTTTCGTCTATAATGGTTACCATTTTTTGAGGTAAAACTTGCCGGAGTAGCTTATATGTTGACCGCCCTTCACGCCCAAAGCCTAACAATGCCAGGCTTTTTTTCTCAAAAAGGGATTTAATCAATTCGTTCATCGGAGTTTCTGTTTAATGATTTCAAGGAATTTCGGTTCCAGGAAATGATCAGTGTTAAATTCATTTAATATTTTATCTACCAGCCCAGCATCGCCATGTGAAAAGTTGGTTGTATTGCTATAATAGTCGATCAACAACGAAAGTTTTTCATGTTTATGCTTAGTAATGTACATATGAAGCGCTGCATTAACTTCGTCAATTGTGCCAACACACTCAAATGGTTTTACTTCGTCAATTCCTGTGAGTTCTTTTAAATATCCAAGCATTTGCGGTGATTCAAAAAGGTTTTTACCAAAAATATGAACCATCTCAATTACAGGAATAAACGGGCTCAGAATAGTAAATGCGAACAGGCATTTAGGACATTTACAGCACCAGATATCAGTCTTGCTTCCCGCATTGCAGCTTTTAAAAACAGGATAATATTTAACCTGCTCGGCAAATAGCTGCGCTATCCTGAGTTCATTCAATGGCCTGAGGAAACTGAAATAGTTAAAATCGGCTGAAATATATTGTTTCACATAGTCCCTGAAATCCGATTCAAAAGCAAAGGATTTTGAATATTGATGATTAACATCGGTACCTGCAACCGTTGGTTCGTTGGCACTTGATTCGTTTGACAAAGCGATATGTCTGTGGCCCGAAATTGCTGATACCAAAAGGCTGTAAAAAGCAAGCATAGCCGAAAAAGGAGTGTGGCCATTGAGGTAACCCTGCGCATTTAGTTCCAGCAAAAGAGGATCGAGCCGGCGGTTAACTTCAATAAATCCATCTTTTCCAAAACCTGCAACCCGAACGCATTCCAGGGTTGCACCCCTGGGATTCATAATAAAAGGGCGGATATGTTCATTTTTATTCAATAGTTCCAGGGTAACAACTGAGTCTTTTCCTCCTCCTATAGGGATAATTACTGTTTCATCAAGACTTATCGATTGGGGCTGAAAAACATTGCCAAAAGAAGAAATATCCATATATTCCTTCAGCGAAGTATGAATATTATTTGTGTAAAAGAATTCGCCAAGGCCTTGGTAATAAACGTTTTTCCACCAGGAAACCTGCGCTTCGGTAAGTTTTTGCCCTTTAATAATAACCTGTGGCGGGCATGCTGATTTCCAATAACTTATCAGCTCAATAAGGCCGATTTGAAAGAGGAGATTTTGAAAAATCGGGGTTTGGAGTTCTTCTGTTGAAGGAAATTTCTGATAAAATCGTTTCCTTGGAATGCTGAATCCAGGGCGAAAAGTATATTTCCCGGCAAGGTTAAATTCATATTTCACATGCAATCCGGCAGAGTCGATATTTGTTTCATATCCTGCATATTCCATAAAAGGATATTCTTCCCGAAGTCGAATATACTTTTCCTGTCCGCTTTGTTTTTCAGGTTCACTTTTCATAGCCGGCACTAAGAACTTAAAGTTTTTCTAAATGTGTTTGAACGTCAAAGATAAAACAATCACACAATCTGTGGAAAAGTTTTCCGTTACATGATTTAAAGATATATTCTTCGGAAAAATTCACTAACTTTACTTTGAGTTCATCTAATGTAAATTTACAACCTGCATTATATTTTTTTAACGCTAAGACGCAAGGATGAGGCTAAAGACGCAATGTTTATGAAGAGTTCAGATTAGCTTTTATAACGAAATTTTAATGTTTAAAATCCGAAAATGATTATACCAGATCAGAATCCAACTAGTGGACGTGTACTTGTAAGTCAGCCTTCCTTAAGCGACAGGTTTTTCAGCCGGTCAGTGGTGATGCTGGCTGAACATGGTCCGGATGGAAGTTTTGGCTTTATCGTTAATAAACCGGCAAATATCCGCCTGAGTAAAGTGAGTGCTGAATTTGGCGATTTTGATACTGATCTGTACCTTGGCGGTCCTGTTCATGTAAACAACCTTTTCTATGTTCATTCGAAAGGTGAACTTATTAAAGGCAGTCTTAAAATTCTTGACAATGTTTATTGGGGTGGTGATCTTAAAGAAATCAGGACGTTGATTTCTTCCGGAAAAATTACAGATAAAGATATCCGGTTTTATGCAGGGTATTCGGGCTGGGAACCAAAACAACTGGATCGCGAAATGAAAGAGAAATCGTGGATCGTTTTGGATGGACTGAATCGCTATGTATTTGGACAACGTCCAACCAATTTATGGAAGAAAATTGTCCTCACTCTTGGCGAAGAGTATGCTCCGTGGATTAATTTCCCTTATGATCCGAATATGAATTAGAGAATAAATCTTGAATTCTAAATTCCAGGATTCTGATCAGATATCATTAATAACCAGTAACCAGATACTAGTCACTAGTTACCAGGAATTGCATCTAGAAAATATTCGATAATATTGAAAACAACCTGACAATTAAATCTGGTTTCAGCACAATGGTGAAAACGAAACCAAAAATGGCTCCCCAGAAATGAGCATCATGTCCCACATTGTCAACATTCTTCTTATTCATATATGCGGAATATATGAGGAAAAGAGGACCAAAGATGATAGCCGGAATTCCAATTGGGATAGGGAATATGATAATTTTACCCAATGGTAGAAACACAATGCTGGCAAACAAAACAGCTGAAACTGCGCCCGAAGCCCCCACTGCCGTATAGCTATAATCATCTTTGTGCTTTCCATACGATGGTAAAACGGATAAAGCAGTACCACCAACATACAGCAAAATAAAGTATAGTATACCTTTTACGCCAAATAGCATTGCGTAGTATTCCTCCACAATCCGTCCGAATGAATACAGTACCATCATATTGATAAATAAATGTATCCAGTCGGCGTGAATCAGGGCATAGGACAGGAAACGGTAACTGTTCTTGAAATGCTTGATATCGTATGCGTTAAAAGCCAGCCTTCGGAAAATGTCGTGATTGTTGAAAGCCAGCAACGATACGATAACCGTAATTGCAATAATAATAATGGTGACTGACATCAGCGATTAAAGTTTAGGCGCTTTGGTATGGTCTATTTCTGAACCAAGAACACTATGAGGTATCAGGTAAACAAACATCACCATAACAGCAGCAAATGCAGGCCAGAATTTGTTTTTCGGGTCTTTCCTGAGTTTTAAAATCGCAATTACCCAGGCTATTACCATTACTAATGTTTTGTTATCTGTCATGTCGCCCAGTCGAAACAGGTTAAATGTGCCATCGCCAGCCAAAGGCCAGCCTGTCCAGAATGCGCCAAAAGCATATTTCTGAACGATAGGTCCTAATATCATCCCGCCAATAACAAGGAATAACAATGTCCATAAGGCAAGTTTATACGTCCTCACTCCACCTATAAGTGCTTCAATGGCAGTTCGGGTACTAAATAACAACCCGAGGAACATCGCTAAAATATGAGGTAAAAGAATATAAAGCGGAACCGGACCTTTGAAACGCATAACTGCAAAATCTCCGTTTTCAGCTTTGAGTATGGCCTGTTTGGTTCCTCTGCTTAAGGTGATTTCATACATCATTTTTCCGGCAGCCGGTTGAACAGGCATCATAAAAACCAGGTTTGAATCTAATTTATAGGTTCTTGGCCTGCCTTGTATTGAATTTAATAAATTGCTGAATGTATGCAAATATGATGTGTCTATTGACCTAACCATATTTGTTGTTGTTAATGCATCGTTGCTTTTGAACCGTTTATAAGTTATCGTTCCTTTAACTGATGTATCCGGAATAGTAACAGCAATTTTAGCATCTTTTTCATTTTCTGCAGTTCGTATAAGCTGGTATTTTATTTCTTTGCCATTCAAAATAGTTTTACCAGAGATAGGATAGGTTGGACCAGTCCTTTTCTGATAATTTGCCATCGCAATTGTAAAGAAAACTGCAAATACCCACCAAAGTATCGATTTTGATTTAAGACTCATATCTGATTTTTTATTTTTGAATTTGCGGCAAAAATATCTCATTATTTTAATATATTGAAGTTAAATATTGCTATGAGGCTATTTGTTGATTAAAGATTAGTGCGGACGAAATAATCAAAGCGAAATTACGTTAGTAAAATAACTTGTTTTTTAACATCCGGAATTTGACTACCGCTACCAACCCATATTTTTCACGTTTACAGATGAGCTTTTCCAAAACCTTAGTAATAATCATTATTTTACTAGGGTTTAAGCAAGCATTTGCTCAGGAAATGCTTGGAATTGTTAATAGCCGATATGCCGGGATTACAGGTTCGGTCATCAACCCGGCTGTTACAGTAACTTCCCCTTTTTATATTGATATTAACCTGGTAGCGGGTGATTTTTTTGTTGAAAATAATTATGTTTATATAGCGAAAGAAGATTACCGTTTTAGCCGGTTTTTCAGTAAAAATCCGCAGTTCCCTACGCATGAACCCGGAAATATGATCGTTTATGATATTTATAACACAAAAGACAAAAAAGCCTTTACAAACCAGAGAATAATAGGTCCTTCATTTGCGGTAACTGTTGGAAGGCATTCGTTCGGGTTAGTGACCGGAGCACGAACCGTAACATCTACTAAAAATGTTCCTTACGATATAGCTAAATTTGCATTTGAAAGACGTGATTTTCCACCGCTTAACGGTACTGATTTCGTTAACAAACGCAACGTTTATAACGCCGAACTGGCATGGGCCGAAGTTGGATTAAATTATTCATATGTTCTCAAACAAGGCGGACGGGATTACTGGGCTGCAGGTATTACGGTGAAGGGCTTGCGGGGGTATGGCGGTGGTTACTTGTATCTGGATAATATTGATTATTTGCTTCCCAATCCTGATACTTTAATCATAAAAAATATTAAAGGTGAAGCCGGTTATTCGTTACCGCTTGATTATCAAACTAACGAATACATGAAGGACCCGCTTTTCAGGGGAAAAGGCGTAGGGTTTGATTTAGGTATAATTTATGAAAAGAAGAAAAAAGATGTTCAGAATGAACATGTCAACTCGCTTTGTGCTCAGGACTACACACCGTATCAATATAAAATCGGGATATCGCTGCTTGATATAGGGCGGGTAAAGTTTACACAAAATGCCGAAAAACTGGTTCTTGACAATGTCTCCACCACCTGGGCTGATGTTTCGAATGCTCAATTTGGCAGTGTACACGATTTTACAGCAATTTTAAGTAATCAGTTCTATGGAAATCCTACAGAAATTGTACAGGGGAACGAAATAAAAGTTGCTTTGCCTACTGCATTAAGTGTTCAGGCTGATGTGAATTTCTATAAAAGCTGGTATGTAAACGGCACAATGGTTTTGCCGCTTCAGATATCAAAATCAGGATTGAGGAGGCCGTCGTTACTCGCTGTTACACCACGTTACGAAACATCTCTTTTTGATATCAGTATGCCCATTACTCTTTTCGACTGGACCGAACCGAGAATAGGGCTAAGTGCTCGGTTCCTGTGGTTTTTCGTGGGATCTGAAAAGATCAGCGGATTTTTTCATTATAAGGATTTTACGGGGCTCGACTTTTATTTCGGTGCAAAAATTTCGCTTCGCAAAGGCCACTGTCGCAATAAAAAGACCGGAGACAATTGCGGGATCGAGGAATATAAAATGTTCAGGAAATGATCCAGGCTGTTACCTGCATTTTCAGGGAATATGTGTATCGACACGTATAGTATAAATGCCGGTTTCAGCATCCAGAACAAATTCTGCATTTTGTATCAGAACCTCATTGTATTCAGTAAATGAGCAACATTTTTCGCTTTTTCTTACCGCATCCACATACATGTTGAAAATCGATTGATTCAACACTTTTACGGTAATGTTTATCTTTTCTGTTTTCCAGCCAATGGAATATATGCGGATAAGATTATTCTTTTGTTCTGGAATAAACGAATACTCGATTTTTGTGTTGTCGGCCAAATTGAGCACCTCTATTTGTTCTGGTTTGTAAGTACCATTTGTAAACAAATTCTCACCGGTTAACTTATCTACAATCGCAAAAGTAAAAGCAGCGGGAGCGGAGAAGCATTCGCCGCATTTTTCTTCAATTTTGCAGGCCTGAACAAGGAATAATAAGCTGATAAACAGGATATTGATTGTTATTTTCATTCTATTGTTATTTCAGTATTTATTTAGTGGCTGCCTTTCTTTTCGTCAGCATTACTTGTCTATTATTAGTTTCATCATTATGTCAGTCTGTTCATCATTTCCCAATTTGAATATGTGTTTGTCAAATTCAACGAAACCATTTTTCCTGTAAAAACTTATTGCTCTTGGATTTTCTTCCCAAACACCTAACCAAACATAACCGGCATTTTTCTGTCTTGCTATCTGGATTGCTCTGTTGTAAAGTAATTGCCCTACATTTTTTCCGTGAAATTCTTTTGATACATAAATACGTTCAATTTCTAATGCATTGTCATCCAGTAATTCTGTTTGTGATTGTCCGAAGTTTATTTTTAAATAGCCTATTACATTGTTCTCAAATGCCGCAAAGTAAAATTCAGAGTTTTTGTCATTGAGTTCAGCAGTTAGTTTTTCAACAGAAAAGCCTTCTTCTAAATAGCTTTTCATATTCTCATCGGTATTTCCAGCTGAAAAAGTTTCAAGAAAAGTTTGCCTGCCGATTTTTTGCAATTGGTCGATGCTATTTAGTGTCACTTTTTCTATATAGATGTTTGTCATTATCTTAATGGTTTTAATGTCAACTGATTACCATATGTTTTTATTTTCTATCTCATATTTGAAAGGGTTTTCAGAGTCCCATTCTCCATTGCGATAAATCAAAAATTTGGCGTTATTAATGTCAAACTCCAATGTCTCAATTTTGTTTATTCCTCTGAGGCAAAGGTTACTTTCAGTGTAGATTCCTTTGTCGAAAATCCAAAATTCAGATTTATTGATTTTTAAAATATCACCACAAGCTAAAAATCCGCCCCTGGATACTTCAATATTGTAAACGTCATTAATCCTGTATTCTGCAATCACTCGTCCGAACATGAGTGAAAAAAGGCTTAAAACTAATAATGGTGTAAATAGAAAAACTCTTATCACTTTTTTTCCAGTGTTTTTAACCAAGCTAAAAAACAGAAGGCAGGATATAACGAACGCAATTCCTATAATTGAGTTTGAATAAATTCCTTTTAGTCGATAATCGTTGAGTAATAGTACTGTAAAAATCACGAATAAAATGGATGCAATTAGAACTATTCGGTTCACAACTTTCTCCAACTTTGGGAAATTCTTCCTGAACAACAGTGGAATACAGTTGATGCCAATTAGCGTAACTATAAATATTAAAATCGCTGTCATTTAAATTTGTGGTAACAATTGGCTGAATTCTACTAAGTAATGATTTTGGTTACAGACAAAATAACAAAATCCGTCTTCAGATTAAACGCTGATTTTCTTTAATTGAACACTAATTTCAGCGCCAAGTTTACAATTGTTATAAACTAATGCGATGTTCGATTCCAGGGATTTTCCTTTCGTTAATGACGCAATTTTACTCAGTAAATAAGGAGTCGTTTCTTTCCCTTTAATTCCAAGTTCATTCATTTCTGCGATGGCTTCCAGAATGGCCACGTTGATAAGCTCTTTATCCATCGAATTTTTGCTTGGTACTGGGTTAGTAATTAATATCCCGCCTTTTAAACCTAAATCATATTTTGTTTTAATTAACCGGGCTATTTCCAGGGGAGTATCAATCCGAAAGTTAACTTTATAATCACTTTTTGCGCAGTAGAAAGCGGGCAGTGTATCTGTTTTAAAACCAATAACCGGTACACCCTTTGTTTCCAAGTATTCGAGCGTTAATCCTAAATCAAGGATGCTTTTTGCACCGGCCGAAATTACAGCTACATCAGTCATTGACAGTTCTTCCAGATCGGCACTGATATCCATCGTATTCTCTGCTCCCCGGTGAACACCGCCGATTCCACCTGTCGCGAATACCTGTATACCTGCCATAGCTGCGATATACATAGTAGCACTTACTGTAGTAGCCCCGTTTATTTTGTTCGTTACGTTATATGCAATATCTCTTCTTGATGTTTTTTGAATTTTCACGCCTTCCCTGCCGAGAAAATCAATCTCCGCGTCGCTTAACCCGACTTTAAGTTTGCCATTTAAAATAGCTATGGTTGCAGGTACTGCGCCTTGTTCACGGATAATCCTCTGGCAATTCAGCGCGGTTTCAACGTTCTCGGGATAAGGCATCCCATGAGATATAATAGTAGATTCCAACGCAACAAGAGGTAAATTGTTTTCAATGGCATTACAAACTTCAGTACTGTATATGAGATAGTTGTCCTTCATATTATTCCACTTCTGATAAAGTTATATTTGTATTAGTTGAGTTTGAAGACATGAGAGTCAGATAGGCAGTTTTCTTAGCAATTTCCAGGCACTGAGCTACGCTCTTTCTATTCAGTATTCCATGAATAAAGCCACCAAGAAAAGCATCTCCCGCTCCCGATGAATTAATAATTGTATCTGCTTTGGGCGGCATTGTTTTGATAGATTCATTTTTTGATTTATAAATGATTTCATTCCCTGAACTAGTAACGAGTATTTTTTCTAAACCCCGGCCCAGCAGATCATCCATTCTCTCGTCATCTAATGCTTTATCCGACAATGCTTTCATCTCTTTCAGGTTTAATTTTAATAAAGTTATGTACTGAAGCAGACCTTTAAGTTTAACAACCTTTTCGGCACTTACAGCATCCATTATTATCTGCTTTTTATTGTATGTTTTCAGCAAATATTCAAGAACATCGTACCTAAGATTGGTATCAACTACCAAAAGATCGAAACCAGATATGAAGTCAGCTTTTTCCCGAAAGAAACTGATGTTTAAGTGGTCGGTAATTTCCATATCATTTAACCCGATAAACAGGTCATTGTCTTCATCCATGACAGCAATGTATATGCTGTTGCTTTCATTTTTTACTTCAAGACTTTCGTGTATATTAATATTTAAATCCTGTAGATTTTTCTTCGCCAGTGAGCTGAAAGTATCATCGCCGAATACGGTAAGAAAAGATACTTTATTACCCAGTAAAGCCAGGGTTGTTACTATATTACAGGCAACACCGCCAAATGCCATATGAATTTTTGACCGATTGGAATCATTCAGTGTGCAGTGAGATTCAGCGTGAGCAAAAATATCAATATTCTGGGCTCCTATAACTAATGTTTTAAGCATTGTTTTCGATTATATAATTTGATCTGTGGACCATGCCTTCCGAAGACAGAATTCATTGTTTTTTATACTGGTACATATTAAATTCTTAAAATGAAGTGAAAGAGAATTTTTAAAATTCGGTTTTTCTGAATACCCCATTCAACCAGTTTGAAAAATCATTGTTGTACCATTTGGAAAACCTTCTGTCCGAAACGCCTCCTGCATAATTTGTATATAATTTCCTTTCGGCCATGTCGGATATCAGTCGAAAGGAAGGAGCGAAACTGGTTTTTCTTCCTGCACTTTTATAAATCTGCCCCTGGTGAATGGTAGCCCTTCCTCCTGGTAATGGGAAAGGACCTTTATCGAAACCAAAAAACTTAGGGAATTTGCCTCCAAGTACAATGTGACTAAGGGTTATTTGGTTTACATCTCCCCATTTCCTTATTTCTGTTTTCAAGGCAGTATCTATTGCATCCTGGTATATCTCAACACTTTTTTTTTCCAGGAACCAGGCGGATTCTTCCGCCAATAAAATCCGGTCAAAATTCTGATAAAAATCAATAAACATACCTGTTTCGTTCTGGAGGAACCCGACTAAATTTTTACCCAATGCTTTGCCGAATACTTCGTGCAGCAGACTTCTGTAAATCATCTCAAAAAGGAAAGCGCCCTTCGAATCGGTTTGATAACATAGATCCCATTCTTTGAGTATATTTCCTGCTTCGGAATCGGGTAACAGCGGCCTGATTATTTCCATAAATTGTTCTGCCTGAATGGAGTAAGTGTCATACTGCATTTGCTGAAAATCAGCCACTTCGTGTTTGCTTTTAGCTTTAATAAGTTGTGCTATCCGCTCAGCCCGGTAAACTCCCATTGGCATATTACAGGGCGCAACTTTTCCAAGATGATTCAAATCGTTATTAGCTGTAACTATAAATCCCTCTTCAGGATTAAAAGCCCGGGGAAGATTTTCAACTGCATGAAATCCATGCCAGTCATTTTCGGAAAGCCAGCCAGGCACAGGAACAAAACCGCTGTGGCAACTCTTTCGCACAGGCATAAGGCCCGACATCTGAAATCCTATATTCCCTTCAGTATCAGCGAAAATCCATGAAAATGCACTTTCTATTTTACCTGCAATTGCCATCCCTGCTTTAACAGTTTCAGCATTCCCCAACTTAAAACCGGATTTCAGGGTTTGCGCTCCTGATTTTCCACCACTCCATTTTGAGCACAGGTAATATCCTTCCATAAACGGATCTCCTGCTAAAACACCATGTTCGTTTTCGTAAAAAGTTACAGTAACATGCTCTGATTTCTTTCTCCTGATAGTTTCTTTTCGTTCTGTGAAATTGTGCCATATATCGTCCTTCAAATACTTGCCATCCCTGCATTTTTCAATCCACGAATCATAAGCATCCATAAAAGCGTACGTAACCCCCCAGGCCAGGTTACTGTTTCTGCCAATTATAAATGATGGCAAGCCCGGCATGGTGGCTCCATGCGTATACGCTGTATTCAACTGAACAGCAGCTTCGTACCAAACGGCCGGCAACCTGTTGATTTCCAAATGGGGGTCGTTGGCAAACATGGTGCTTCCGGACGAAGTTCTGCTGCCAGAAACCACCCAATTGTTAGACGCCATAAAGGTCGGGTTGGCAACATTCCATTTTACCGCATCCGGTACAATTTTATCTCCAAGTTGTACCTGTTTTAAAATGGATTCATCATAATTACCGAGCAAATCCGGGAAAAGTTCATTGAGTAGGTTTTTATTAACACTTTGCTGAATCATTTGAATGCATAAGTGCTCGATATCGCCTTGCGACTGCGCCAGGGTTAAATAACCGCTCATCCGGCTGAGTAATATAGTATCTTGTTTCGTCCAGTGAAAATCTTTAAATCCCAGAAGAATTTTAAATTCCCATGGCTTCTTTTTTGCGAAAGCCGCATTGATACCATCGCAATAAGCCTGCAATAAATCATTTTCGGTTGCATCCAGTTTTATAAGTTCTGCGTCTATATTGTTATTCCAGTTCATACGCCTGAAAAATTTATCTATTTCAAGCATTTCGTCACTGGCAGCCAGATGCTCCGATGCAGTTCCAGTTCCCAGGATCTTCATTAAAATCAGCTGCATTCCTCTATCCAACGCATGGCAAAATCCGAGGCCGTGGTATTTGTCACTCTCATTTTTCACCTTTATCAATGGAATTCCTCCATTAATTCTATCAATGATTACTTCATCTGTTGCTATATACTTCATTTTTAAGAGTATTGAATTTTGGGTTAGTGGTTTTTCCCATAAGGCAAAACGATTGGCTAGAAGGAGTTGTAGCGTTAATTTCGTGCCCGGTTGTTTAGTTGGTATTGCTTTTATTATGTAAATATAAAACTATTCAAAATACCTATTTTCAGTTAAAAAATCAGGATGTCAAACAGGCTCAGTTTCTGATCGGATTCTTTGGTAGTTTTAAAGCCTATATTTGATTATTTTGCTACTTTCAGGACCAGTAGTAATTAATTTAGTAATCGCTGAATCACTTTTCAATCCACAGTCCTCACATCCAATGCATCCCGCAATCCATTACCAATAAGCATAAAAGCGAGTACCATAATCATAATAGCCAAACCGGGAAGTATAGCCAGGTAAGCATAATCCAGGATAATATAGGCATAATTTTCTTTGATCATTCCGCCCCACGATGGCATTGGAGGCTGAACGCCTATTCCCAGGAAACTTAAACCGGCTTCCAGCAAAATGGCAGATGCAAAATTTGCTGCAGAAATCACAATAACCGGTGCCATCGCGTTAGGCAGAATATGTTTGAAAATAATTCTGAAATTCCGATAACCCAAAGCCCGGGCTGCTTCCACAAATTCCTTTTCACGGAGGCTCATAAACTGTCCGCGGACCGCCCGGGCTACTTCAACCCACATGGTTAAGCCAACGGCTACAAATACTTGCCAGAATCCTTTACCTAAAGCAAATGTTATTGCAATTACAAGCAATAATGTTGGCACGGCCCATACCACATTAATAAACCAGGAAATCAGGGCATCAATCTTGCCTCCAAAATAGCCTGCAATAGCACCAAGGAAAATTCCGATAAGTAAGGATATTGCGACCGAAATAAAACCCACTGAGAGGCTGACACGTGTACCGATTATAAGCTGGCTCAATACATCACGTCCATAGCGGTCGGTGCCAAGTATAAATGTCTTCTGAACGATATTTTCTTTAGTAATATGTTGCTGGAGTTCTTCAACCGAGGACTTAACCAGTTTTCCATCCAGGGTGATAAATGAAATCTGCTTTCCTTTTTTTGTGATGCCGGCATTTTCGTACAAAGGATAGCATACATTTGCCAGGTGAAAACTAATTTCCAGGCCTGATGAGTCTTTACTGTATTCTGTAATAACGATGGAGTCGGAAGAGAACCTGTAACTTGAAAGCGGGAAGTTCTGATACTTGTTTTCCTGCCCGAAAAGTAAAATGTGAAAAATGTTTCTATCTGGGATATCCTGGTTTTTCCTGACTTTTAGCAACGTTACTTCTGAGCCGGGTTTTAATGTTGCAAGCAATAAATTTTGTTCGTTTACCATAGGCGTTTTATCGGGTGTAACCCAATACCCGACAATACTCAAAAGAGCAACCAAGCCAATAAATACCAGCGAAATAAATGAAACATTGTTTCTCCGGAAACGTATCCATGCCAGTTTGCTCAGGGAGCCGGTACTATCGTATTTTTGTTTTCGAAGGAACAAATTGTTTGTATTAGCAGGTTTAGTTACGCATTAAATCAAGGAGTTGCTGAGATATAATACAAAATACTGATTTGGTTTCAAGGCTATGCCCCAATTCACAAACTTGTGTTCAGAATTATCTGAAGTACCTGGATAAAATATCAGGATCTAAGTCGAAATCATCGTCATCTTCTCTTTCGTAGGTGCTGATAAAAGCGAGGATTTGCTTTTTTGTTGTTGGCCGCTGAAATGATGAAATTATATCTCCTAAGTCATCAAAAATGCTTTTCAATTCTGATTTATCTCTTTTTATTACATACATCGCGTTTTTTAACGAATGGTGAGCGTAATCAATAATTGCAGCAAACCTGGGATGAAATTTCAGTGAGTTCTTCTCTGATTCCAGCTCAGAAACCTGTTGCCTGAGTGCCGAAATGTATATTTTTAATTTGTCATCGGTAAGTTGTTCGAGGTGTTCGGAGGTTTTATGTACCCATTCAATTTCCAGTTTGAGTAATGCCGGCAAATCTTTTTGTTCATAGGCGGCAGTTACTTTTTTCATTATTTCTTCCTTTTCGGCTTTCAGGAATTCGTCGGTTTCGGTATCGGGATGCATCACCTTGGCCAGGGCAATATAAATGCTTCGGATATTTTTAGCTTTAATACTTTCTTCTGCTAATAATGCATCTTCCCTGGCTTGTTGTTTTTTAGATTTTTTATGTTCACCGGGTTGATGTACTTTCTGAAATTGCTCAAACTGATCTTTCATTTTTGCCTGAAAACGGGCAAATCCTTCCGGGCTTTCATCAAATTCATCCATATCTACGTCCATTCCAAACATATTGCTGATATATTCGGTGAACATCTCTTTTGCTTCTTCCGATTGCTGTTCCTTTTCTTCTTTATACGGAGTATCTGCCCAATTATCGTAAAATTCCTCCTGATGCGGATCAGGCTCAATGTAAGCAAATGCGCCTTCACACTGATCTATAATCACGTCCCGAATGCTTTCAACCTGCTTTTTTGTGAATTTATTTTCCGGAACTGTCTCCGCAAGTGACATGGCAAGTTTTATCCTCAATTGAGCAACCTTTGTTTGAAGAGGAGTAATTTCTTTGCTATGGATTACCAAAAGCTGTGAAAGCTTCTCGTTTTCAGCAATAATTTCGGACTCCAGCGTTTCAATACGTTTAGTAAGTTTATTGAAAAGCTGCTGATTTTTCGATAATGGCTTCGGCCCTTTAGCTACAATTTTCAGTGCTTTTTCGTTTTTATCCTCAAACTCTCCAAATAGTGTTTGCATGTTTTTTATTAATTATCTGTTATTTCATGAAAAGTGCAACATAATATTAGTTCAACCGATTATTGAATTTATGCACTATATGATTGTTATATAGATAGGTGTTGCGAGAACCAGGTCGATGCTGATTTCCAAAAACATACACCTTGCCTTCAACCTTAACCTTAACCTCAACCTCAACCTTAACCTTAACCTTAACCTCAACCTTTTTACTTATCCATCAAAACTTATTATCACCACCCAGCAATCCTCCCAGAATTCCGCCGCCAATTCCTGCGATTCCACTGGATTGTTCCCGGTTTGTTCGTGATGACGATACAATCCTGTCCGCCAGGCGTGATAATGGCAGGCTTTGCAGATAAACGGTTCCCGGGCCTGTAAGACTTGCCAGGAATAAGCCTTCGCCTCCAAACAGCGCATTTTTAAAACCTCCGACAAACTGAATATCATAATCAACCGTCGGCGCCATAGCAACTATACAGCCGGTATCAACCCTGAGTGTTTCGCGTTCGCGAAGTTCCCGTTTTATGATAGTTCCACCGGCATGAACAAATGCAAAACCGTCGCCGGATAAACGCTGCAATATAAATCCTTCGCCGCCGAACAGCCCTGCGCCAAGTTTTTTGGTGAAAGCGATATCGATATCAATTCCATTGGCAGCGCACAGAAATGAGTCCTTCTGGCAAATAAAAGTGCCACCCACTTGTTTCAGATCCAAGGGGATAACTTTGCCAGGAAAAGGTGCTCCAAATGAGACACTGCGCTTTACAGAGGCCGTATTGTAGAAGGTGCAGATAAAGAATCCATCGCCGGTAAGCATTCGCCTCAGGCCTTTAAAAATGCCGCCGCCGGTACCGGTTTCCATCATTATACCTTCTTCCATAAACATCATCGCGCCTACTTCGGCACGAACGCCTTCTGAAGGATCAAGTTCAATTTCGACGATCTGCATGTCGTCACCGTGAATTGTGTAATCGATTATGTCTGCCATTTTATGGAGGGTTTGGTTAATAGTTAATGGAAAATTGTTAATCGTTAATAGTAAAAGGTTATTGGAAAATGATTTTGGAGACTATTTTCTAATCACTATTAACCATTAACTATCTACTACCCTGCAAATCTATTAAAAATGATCCAAAAACACTTTCAATTCTAAAAATTAAAGATTACTTTTGCAGCTTCTAACACGGTGGTATTAGCTCAGCTGGTTAGAGCGCCGGATTGTGGTTCCGGAGGTCGTGGGTTCGAACCCCATATTCCACCCTGATTTAAAGGCTGTCTTCGGACGGCCTTTTTTGTTTTATTCTCAGTAATTCTGTGAACTTTAAAAAACTCACCACGGAGACACAGATTACACAGAGGATCACGGAGATAAGTGAAATCCATTTTTTAATGCCTCGCAATTTTCACCATACTTCTATGGTTTTTGAAAATAAACCATTGAGATATAGATGATACAAAGAATAAAGGAGACAATATCCAATTCTCTGTGTAACTCCGTGTTCTCAGTGCCTCCGTGGTTTAATAATCTTCAGCAAACTTATCAAGTTGAAATCATAAAAAAACCGGCACATGGCCGGTTATAATAATTTTAGTTTTCCTGAAACTCCCAGTATTCATCAACACTGTCTGTTGTTTTCTGATCCCAGTAAGCGGGAGAAACTTTTTTGCCATCCGGTGTTTTCAAGACTAATTCGTAAACAGCTATAACCGGGTTAAAAACCAAATCTGTTACGCCAACCGTAAAAAGAGTAGGGGCATCTTCAGTTTCTTTTTTGTCTTCAGTAACGATAACTTCAAACTTGTTGAATTCGAGAAGGTTTTTCAGAAATTCAACTCTTGCGGAAGTAGCTCC
>CAIWMA010000069.1 GCA_903913645.1 uncultured Bacteroidales bacterium
AAAAACCAGGTCGGTAGGAGTAAACCCGTTCCAGCTGGCATGATAAAGAGGCCAATACGTGGTTGCCCAATTGCCGGATTTATTAACAATAATCATAAAACAGACTGTAAGTCCCCGAAAAACATCCAATGCCGTAAACCGGTATGTCGCAGTTGAAGTTGCGCTTAAGTTTGCCATATTTCAAGTTTTATCTTTTCGTTTTCAGAGGTTCATAATTCATCGTTCAAATGGTTTATACTTCTGTTTAATGATCATCACAATACCTTATAATTTGATTTATCAACTCTTTATAATCACCTTTTGGCTTTGTTGTGAAGGTATTATGCCCTCGTGCCCAGGTTAATTCCATGCTGAAAAATCGATTTCTTTTGATGGTTTATCAAGCAGTTCACTGTCCAATTGTTTGAAAAATGCTTCCCACCGAGGCAGGTACAAATCTTTTATCAGGCCGGCCCATTCTTTGTGTGCATATTCATGCAAATCGGTTTCGGGGTTTGTATCGGGGCCCCAGATAGTAATTTGCATCCGTGCATTGGTTTCAGCCAGTTTCTTCTCATACTCAGTTTTACCGAAATCCTTTGCCTGCTGCAACCTGGTACCAACCATACAACTTTTATTAGTGGCCATCAGTTGTTCCTGTAGGTTTAGCAATGTCAGAAAATCGTTTTTGAATGCGCTATACCTGGCAACATCTTTCTGATTAAAATATTTCATTGTAGAATCATATGCCATTTTACCACAATTCGAAAGGACCTGACGGGCAATATCTGTAAGGTCGTACCGGAAAGTCTCACTTTCAGTAAATTTCCCGGAGGCTTGCAGGAACAATTTCAAAGCATTTTCCAACAATCGGGTATCATAAACAATTTTTCGTGACCCCCAGGTTGAAACCGAGTTTATTTCCTTCGCGGGCCTTGCAGCAAATAACGATTCGGAACCTCCGCCGTTTTGCGAAGCATATACTGTTTTCTTTAATAAAAACAATGCATTATAGACCTCGTCATTACCCTCGCCATAACGATATAAGATGTAATTAAATAACAAACTGTCTGTATCCATTTTTTTGCCCCAGGCACTGTTAAGTGCTAAATCGAACACCAAGGGATTATTCAGAATGCCTTCGGGAATAACTCCAATTCCTTTCATATACCTTCCTTCAGGAGTTTGCAATGCCCTCTGAGGCTCCGACAGGATGCGTTCCAGCTTTCCTGACATGCCGGGAGTTTCGCCAAAATTATTTACGCTACACCATATCCAGGGAGTTTTACCAAATGCATCCGTTTGTTCCCAATTTTGCTGACTTTCTCCATTTAATTCAAGTACGAGGGTTTTGTCTTTATTCAAATCTCTTAACAACTCTTTGCCTGGATTCGATTGCCAGGCTTGCAGCACCCAGGTGGAATTCGGGAAATTCTTTCGCATCTGTAGTTGGATGTTCGTTGCAGATGCTGACACATCAAGGCCTTCACGTGTACCGCCTTCATGAAAAGGATCGCCGCCGAAAAATTTACAATCGCCATAAATATCTTTTATATTTTGATAGTATGCTTTCGACATCTTTGTAAACAAACTATCTTGCGGAGACAAAAATGAAGGTCGCTGGAATCCTCCAACCCATTTCCCCTGATCCACAATTTTTGCATCCGGGAATTTATTCTGTAATGTAGTTGGCACCATGCCATAAAAACCCTGCAGAACAGGTTCAACACCCAATTCTTTCATTCGGGCCAGTATTTTTTTCTGCAACAGCATCTGGCGGTTTATCATATCATCGGTAACAGGTCCACCCCAGCCTTCCAGGTTGCTCATCAGCCACCAGGCAGTAAAAGCCGGGCCAGGAATAAAATCTTTAATTTCCTTATCTGTAAAACCAAACTGCTGTAAGGTTTTTTGCCAAATAATTTCTGTTCCGTTTATGGCAAGCATCAGATTCACTCCATGCAAAGCCATCCAGTCCAATTCTCTTTCCCAGTCCTTCCACTGA
>CAIWMA010000070.1 GCA_903913645.1 uncultured Bacteroidales bacterium
ATCAGCCAGGTAGAATAAATGATCATCGATCCGTAAAAACCGGTAAGCAATACTATTCCGTTTGCCGGAGATTTGCTCCTGCTTTCTATTAATATCGGTCCCATAACCAGGCTCCATGCGATATATGGATTGGGATTTAAGAGGTTTACAAGTACAGCTTTTAAAATGTTTAGTTGAGGAACATCCTGTTTAACATTTGGGATATATGTACGCCATGATTTAAATGCATTAATAGCAAGATAAAGCAGAAACAATCCGCCAACAATCTGAAGTACCTGTAAAACTAAGTGGGGAACATTAGTTAAAACCAGTAATACTAATAATATAACCGGTAAATCGCTCAGTAAGGGAGCAAAAACCAATGGAATAGTTTTCCTCCAGCCGTTTATAATACTTTGCGAGAAAAGGAAAGCCTGGAACGGTCCAGGTTGAACGACACAAGCAAAAGCATAAGTTATTCCGAATATAAAGTAATTAGTCATCGATCGTAGTATCCTGAATTTGTTTTACCGTTTTTAGCTGTTTATTGAATTGCAAAATTAGGTGTTTCGCTTCGGAACTTCGGTAGCTTTCGCATTAAATATGCACTTGCCTGCTTATGGAATACTACACATCACTATAATATCACTTTAAATTTTCACCTTCCACAACGTCTTCCACGCTTTGTCAGTAAGCATTTTCACCCGTCAAAGTTGGTTGATTCCAACTAAATTCCTATATATGTAAATCACTTGCAAATAATCGATACCTTTGCACACTTTTTCACAAGCAAATTTTTCATGCAAAGTATCCGAAACATCGCAATTATTGCCCATGTCGACCACGGCAAAACAACACTGGTTGACAAGATATTACACAGCTGTAACCTGTTTCGCGACAACCAGGAAACCGGTGAGCTTATACTCGATAACAACGACCTGGAACGTGAACGTGGCATCACAATCACCTCCAAAAATGTTTCGGTTGAATATAAAGGCGTAAAAATAAATATTATTGATACTCCGGGTCACGCCGATTTTGGCGGTGAAGTGGAGCGCGTTTTGAAAATGGCCGATGGCGTTTTGCTGCTGGTTGATGCCTTCGAAGGTCCAATGCCTCAAACCCGGTTTGTAACCCAGAAAGCGCTGGCTCTTGGTTTGTTGCCTATTGTTGTTATTAATAAGGTTGATAAAGAGAACTGCCGTCCTGATGAAGTGCAGGAGCAGGTTTACGAACTCTTTTTTAATCTTGAAGCAACTGATGAACAGCTGAATTTTCAGACTTTATATGGCTCAAGCAAGCACGGTTGGATGAACTCCACCTGGCTCGAACAAACCGAGGATATTTTTCCTCTGCTCGATGCAATTATCAAATACATCCCTGAAGCTCCAACGCCGGAAGGTCCGTTGCAAATGCAGATCACATCACTCGACTACAGCTCCTATGTAGGGCGAATAGCTATCGGCCGTGTTTCACGCGGAGAAATCTCCGAAGGTATGAATGTCACCCTCTTGAAAAGAGATGGTGCAGTAACCAAGTCGAAAATAAAAGAATTATATTCCTTTTCGGGTCTTGGCCGTGTTAAGGTAACCTCGGTTCACTCGGGAGATATCTGCGCATTGGTTGGCCTCGAAGGATTTGATATCGGTGATACTGTTACCGATCCTGAAACACCAGAGCGTCTTCCGGATATCCATATCGACGAACCTACAATGAGTATGCTCTTTGCCATCAATAACTCACCATTCTTTGGCAAGGAAGGCAAATTTGTTACATCACGACACCTGAACGACAGGCTGCAAAAAGAAATTGAGAAAAACCTGGCCCTCCGCGTAGAAGAAACAGGCTCATCCGATCAGTTTATCGTTTACGGACGTGGTATTCTGCATCTTTCGATCCTTATCGAAACCATGCGCCGCGAAGGTTACGAACTACAGGTAGGTCAGCCACAGGTAATTATCAAGGAAATAGACGGAGTGAAATGCGAGCCTATCGAAACACTCATTGTTGATACACCGCTCGAAGTTTCAGGAAAAGTAATTGACCTGGTTACCCAACGTCGTGGCGATATGCTTGCCATGAGCCCCAAAGGGGACCTGATGCACCTCGAATTCGTTATTCCTTCACGTGGTATTATCGGTCTGAGGAATGCAGTTTTAACTGCTACCGCCGGTGAAGCTATCATGGCTCACCGTTTCAAAGCATTCGAACCTTGGAAAGGCGCATTGCCACAGCGTCTTGCAGGCGTTCTGATAAGCATCGATACTGGTATGGCAACGGCTTACAGTATTGATAAACTTACCGATCGCGGACGTTTCTTTGTTGAGCCTTTCGATCAGATTTATGAAGGACAGATTGTAGGCGAAAATTCCCGTGATAACGATCTTGGGGTTAATATTTCGAAAGCCAAGCAGATGACTAACTTCCGGACCACCGCCAAGGATGAAGCAGTTCGCATGCCGCCGGCTGTCAAGTTTTCGCTCGAAGAAGCACTTGAATATATACAGATTGACGAATTAGTTGAAATTACACCTAAATCAATGCGTTTACGCAAAATTTACCTTAAAGAACACGAGCGCAAGCGGATGTCGAAATAGTGGAGAGTGTTAATCTTTATTGGTTAATAGAAAATAGTATTTTAAATTTACGATTTACGAATGACGATTTACGATTTAGTAGATCGTCATTTTTATTTACGATTGAGGAATGACGATTTACGATTGGGTAGTTTGGCATTTTTAATTTGTTTATCATTACTTGCTGTAATTGTAATTTGTATCTTCACCTCGTAAATCGTACCTCGTAAATCATACCTCAATGAAATCCCTTAAATTCTCCCTATTTCTGGTTTTTGTAACCATAATAAACCTTTTTGCCAGGGCTGACGAAGGCATGTGGCTGCCAATGCTGGTGAGCAAATACAATATTAATGCAATGCAGCAGATGGGTCTGAAGTTAACGGCAGATCAGATTTACAGCGTAAACCAGGCATGTCTGAAAGACGCTATTATTTCGCTCGATCATGGTAGTTGCACCGGTTCAATTATTTCACAAAAAGGATTGCTGATAACAAACCATCACTGTGGTTACGAAGCTATTGCCGATGAAAGTTCGGTTGGCAGCGATTTTCTTACAGATGGTTTCTGGGCAATGCGTCCGGAAGAAGAATTGCCGATTCCCGGCAAAACGGTTTCGTTCCTTGTCCGGATGGAAGATGTGACGGCACGAGTACTGGCAAAAGTAACTCCTGAAATGGATGAAGGTGAAAGAGGCCAGGCTATTCAGAAGGAATCGGATAAAATTATTGAAGAAACCAAAGCTGGTACCGATTTTGAAGTATCAGTCGAAAGTATGTTCGAAGGTAATGAATATTATATGTTTGTTTACCAGACTTTTACTGATGTCCGTATGGTAGGTGCTCCTCCATCCTCCATCGGAAAATTCGGCGGCGATACTGATAACTGGATGTGGCCCCGCCACACCGGCGATTTCTGCCTGCTTAGGGTATATTCAGGTGCTGATGGCAAGCCTGCAGAATATTCGAAGAGCAACCAGCCGATGCAACCTAAATATTTTCTTCCTGTTTCACTGGCTGGTGTAAAAGAAGGCGATTTTTCGATGATTCTCGGTTATCCCGGTGCTACCGATCGGTACCTTACATCCTATGGAATCCAGGAAAAGCTTACCCAAAGCAATCCCGCTGATATCAAAGCCAAACGGGCTAAAATGGATGTAATGAAAAAATATATGGATGCCGACGATGCTACCCGCATAGCTTATGCCGACGATTATGCATACCTTGGAAATTTCTGGAAAAAATCGTTGCAGGAAAGTAAAGCACTGTTGCGGTTAAAAGTTTTTGATGATAAACGAAAAGTGGAAGACGATTTCCAGGCATGGGTAAACCTAGATGAAAACCGTAAGACAAAGTATGGAAGTGTAATCGACGACTTAAAAATTGTGTATAAAAATGCAGATGAGAGCCGCGCAAATCAGGCCGTTGTATATGCCAGCGAACTGCTTATGGGTTCAAAAATCTTATATAATGCCTTCCAGACGGGGGAGTTGGTCAACAGGTTCGATTCGGCAGATTTCAACGAAATGATAATTAGCAATAAAACCAGGGCAGCTAAAATGTTTAAAAAATATAACCCTGAACTGGAAAAAGCAATGCTCCTTCAGTTGCTTGAACTTTATGCAAAAAATGTTGCTCCTGAGTATATCCCTGACTGTTACCTTACTATTGAAAAGAAATTCAAGGATAATTACAGTAAGTATGTTGATCATATTTTTGAGAAATCCATTTTTGGATCCGAAGCCAGACTTATGGCATTTCTGAATAATCCGAAAAAGAAAACCCTTACGAAAGACCCGGCTTATATAGCTGCAAATTCATTTATTGCGTCGTATATGATTGCCCGCTTGTCGCAAATGACGGATGAAGATAAATTCTCAAAAGCCCGCCGCCTTTATATTGCCGGCTTACGTGAAATGAAGCCGGGAACGACTTTTTATTCCGATGCCAACAGTACCATGCGTTTAACCTATGGCAATGCGAAACCATACCGGCCGGCGGATGCACTTTTCGCAGATTATTATACTACTTTGCAGGGTGTTATGGAAAAAGAAGATTCAACCAACCAGGAATTCATTGTTCCGTCAAAACTTAAAGAATTGTATGCTAAAAAGGATTTTGGACCTTATGCCGATAACGGTACAATGCGTGTCTGTTTTCTTACAACCCACGACATTACAGGCGGTAACTCTGGCAGCCCGGTTATAAACGGAAATGGAGAATTGATAGGTCTTGCTTTCGACGGTAACTCCGAAGCCATGAGCAGCGATATTAAATTTGATGTAAATCTTCAGCGCACTATTTGTGTAGATATCCGGTATGTGCTTTTTGTGATTGATAAATATGCAGGAGCGGGCTATTTGGTGGATGAGATGAAGGTGATAAAGTAGTTTGGCGTATGATATTCAACAAAAAAAGCAGCACCGGAAAGTGCTGCCTATTTGTTGTAAGAATTTTCTAAAAATATAAGTTCGCGAATAATCACGAGCTATCTGTCAATATTTATCCTGCTCATCACTTCCCGAACTGCCTCCGCTCGAATTTGCATCAAACGTGGTACAGTTAAAATAATCTTCTTTCATTCCTTCAGGCCTTTCAAAGTCGCCTTTGGTGAGTTGAAGCTGATTGTCGTTGTATATTTTTTTCATATATAATGCCCAGATTGGCAGCGCCATATTAGCGCCTTGTCCAAGGTTAGTAGTACGGAAACGTATGGTACGGTCGTCGCCTCCAACCCAAACACCGGTAACAAGATCGGGAGTAAGACCCATAAACCAGCCATCGGAGTTACTTTGAGTAGTGCCGGTTTTGCCTGCAATCGGGTTTGTCATTCCATATTTTCCACGTAGTCGCGAACCTGTACCACTTTCGACAACACCTTTCATCAACCCTATCATCATATATGCGGTTTCTTCGCTGAGGGCTTCATCCTGGTGAGGTACAAACTGTTCAATCACATTTCCATGTTTATCCTCAATACGTGTGACAAACAAAGGCTGCACAAAAATTCCTTTATTGGCAAACGTACTCATGGCGCCTGTCATTTCGTAAAGAGAAATATCAGGAGTACCCAGACAAATGGAAGGAACGGCTGGCAACGGGCTGAATATCCCCATTTTTCGTGCTATTTTTATTACCGCCTGTGGCGTGAACCGCTTGATGAGGTAAACCGAAATCCAGTTTATCGAATTGGCAAGTGCTTCTTTCAATGTCACCATTTCGCCTTCCTTGTAATCGCTTGAATTGCCGGGTGCCCAGAGTTTACCGTTTGCTTCTATCGAATATTGTACATTAGGCACCTGGGAGCAGGGATACATTTGCCCATCCTGCATGGCAACCGTGTAAACGAAAGGTTTGAATGTTGATCCAACCTGACGG
>CAIWMA010000071.1 GCA_903913645.1 uncultured Bacteroidales bacterium
GCTGTATTTAAAATTTATAAGTCGCCTTTTACACATGACGAACATTCCGACCAAGTTAAAATGCTTAAATCGAGAAAGATAGAAAACATAAATCCAAAAGACACAGTTTTCCTTAAATTGAAAGCGGGTATTCTTTCGGCGTTGCAACTTGACATTGTTAAATGTGTTCCCGATTTTCTGGATATGTCGACTGTCAGTAATTATTCATACACCTATTCCGATTTAGTTTCCACAAATTCAAAGGATGCGTATGTTATTACCTTCATTCAGAAAAAAAATATCCAGGATCCGCTCTATGCCGGAACTTTGTATATTGATAAAGAGAGTTTTGCAATACTTGGTGCTGATTTCGAAATAAACCCTGCATTCCTTGAAAAAGCAGCCGAAGACCTGGTGTTGAGAAAAAGCCGTAAACTTAATGTGACACTCGAAAAAATCAGTTATTCAGTTGGTTATACACCGTTTAACGGAAAGTATTTCATGAACCATGCACGATGTGATATAAAATTGAAAACACGTCTGAAACACCATTTTTCGTCCGACAATTTTATTACTTTTCTTGAACTGGCTACCTGCAATATTGATACAGTGAATGTTGCAAAATTTGCAAAAGAGGAAGTGATAAAACCTAATATTGTCTTTTCGGAAGCACAATATACTAACGACGATACTTTCTGGGGCGAATATAACAGCATAGCTCCCGAGGAAAAGGTGGATGAAGCCATTTCGAAAATTATCGGTGAAATTGAGAAAATGGAGCCCCAAAAATGAAAAAGCTTTACTGAATTCAAGGCATAAGAACAATCTGTCTTATTGGAAATAATTCTTGGTACAGTTTTTGTAAAACTTACTTTTGTAAGCTTATTGTAATTTCTACTTTTTAATACACAAGTATCATGAAAACCTTGAAATTTATTCCTTTATTCATTCTTCTGGTTTTCGGGGGTTATAAGGCCACCGCCCAGGACAATACCGAAGAAAAGCTCAATCTCCCCGGTGACAATCTTAATCTTTATGCTGTGATGGACCTTTTCCGGGAATCAAAAACACTCGAAGAATTTGAGAAGAACCTGAATGCCGAAGATTCAAAAATTAATAATCTTGACCTTAATAACGATGACAAAATCGATTATATCAAAGTAATTGATAATGTTGATGGCAACGTTCATACCATAGTACTTCAGGTAGCTGTAAGTGAAAAGGAAAACCAGGATGTGGCTGTTTTCACGGTACAGAAAGATGACAAAAACCAGGTACAGGTTCAGTTAATTGGTGATGAAGAATTGTATGGCAAAGATTATATTATTGAACCGAATTATGCAGATGCTTCTAATTCAGAAACTCCAAACCCAGGTTATGCAGGAAACAAAAATACAGATCAAAAAGAGAAAGTTGTGGTCACCAAAACTACTTATGTAGAGGTAGCCAGCTGGCCTGTAGTAACATACATCTATGTTCCTTCGTACACAGTTTGGCGTTCACCCTGGTATTGGGGATTCTATCCACCTTATTGGAATCCATGGCGCCCGTTTTACTGGGATTATTATTACGGATACCATTCACATTACTATAATCACTATTACGGATATTATCGCCACAGCCATTATAACCGTTATCCACATTATAACGATCGTTATTACTATGGTCATCGTTCATATTCGAATACTGTAAATCAACACAGGCAAAGCGGGATGTATAAAAACACTTATTCCCGCCCTGATACACGAAATCAGGGTTCGGCTGATTTTAAGAAAAAATATCCCGATGGCTATCGTCCATCTTCAAGACCAGGTATAAATTCAAATGAAAACCGTCCTGCAACCAGACCCGGCATTAACAATAACGAAAATCGTCCAACAACTAACCCTGGCAATATTAATAATGGCAACCGACCTGCAACCCGACCAGGTATAAATCAGCCATCAACTCGTCCTGGAATGGATAGGCCTACTTCAAAGCCTAATATGGACAGACCATCGACAAGACCTGTAACCACCCCGCCAACTGCAAGACCAAATGTGAACAAACCTTCAACACGACCGGAAACTCCATCTCAGAATTCAAAACCTAATGTTAACAAGCCTTCAACAAGACCTGCCACACATAGCCCTTCATCAAAACCTGCAAATACAAAGACAACCAAAACTGCACCTACCAGATCCGGTTCAGATAATGGAGTTGAAAGGCATAGATAGAATGAATGGCTTACTTGAACTTTAAAAATCCACCCACTAAACAGGTGGATTTTTAATTTAGAGTATATGACTTTTCGAGATTCCTGAAAAAATGCGTCAATTTTTGACAAACACTTTGGTGTAAATTGAGGAATTATTTTGCAATTTAACAATGTAAATCCCTGATGGGAAATTCTTAATATCCAGATTTATATTTTCTTTAAAGGATTTAATCTCAGTCATTAACTTGCCAACAGTGTTTAGAATTTCAAGGGAAGTTTTGTTGGCATTAGATCTTTTTAAATCAATATTTAATTTATCCGATGTTGGATTTGGATAAATGGTTAATCCTGAATATTGAGAGTCATTTATGCCTGTTGTATTTAAGTCATATTTCATAACTGACGCTTTCCCAAATAGCGTTCCGTTATCACGAAACGCCAGGTAGGGCTGACCAGATGGACTGAATACGAGACATGGATAATAGATTGCACCCGCCGAAAATCCTGGTAGTCCTACATTCACCCAATTTGTTCCATCAAATTTCATAACTACAGCCTGACTGGATAAACCGGAAATATCAATAGTCGACCAGTCACCATAAGCCAGGTAAGGTTCTCCGGATGGACTGACAGCCAGGCTTGTGTATGAAATTTCTCCGGTTGAAAATCCTGGAGAACCGACGTTAACCCAGTTTGATCCGTCAAACTTCATTACAGTGGCTTTATTCTCATTTTCCCAATCTTTATATCCAACATAAGGCACTCCTGATGCACTGAAGGCAAGGCTTTCATAATCAGTTGATCCCTGCGAGAACCCCGCTTCCCCAACATTCACCCAACTAATCCCATTGAATTTTTTAACACTAGCCTTGTAAGGAATTGACCAATCCTGGTAAGCAATAAAAGGTTCGCCAACCGGATTGAATACCAGGCTTAAGAAATCAACCCGACCATCTGTGATACCACTAGGACTTCCTACGTATATCCAATTGGTTCCATCAAATTTCATCACAGTTACTCTGCTGGAATTTGTTGCTTCTGTAAAAGCAATATAAGCTGTACCTGATGGACTAAAAGCCAGGGATACATGTCGGGCATCCCCGGTTAGAACTCCTGAAGAGTTCCCAACGTGCTCCCAGGTGCTACCGTTAAACTTAATCACCATTGGCTTATACGAATTAGCCATATCGCAGTAAGCAACATAAGGTTCGCCCAACAAACTGAATGCAATATTTATATAATCAGCTTCACCAGATGAAATTCCTTCTGTTCCCACATATATCCAAGAGGTTCCGTCAAATTTTTTCACAGCTACTTTTTTCGAATTTCCTTCATCTGCAAAAGCCACAAAAGGCTGTCCTGATGGACCAAAAGCAAGGCAGGTATAATTGGCAATTCCGGTTGAAATACCTGCATCTCCAACATTTATCCAGGCAGGCGAATTTTGCCTTGATGATTCAAATGAACTTTGCTGGGCACTAGTGGCAAATGGTGCCAAAACTAATAAAATGGAAATAATTCTTTTCATAGCGCATGATTTAAATTATATAATTGGATTATTTCAGGTACTAGGAAATGCCAAGTATCAATAAGCAATAATAAAAGTAATAAATAGTCGAACTCATACATGCTAGCTTTAGATCGCAATTGGAATCAAATATACAAAATAATCGTATTTGTTTTTTGAAGTTACTTAGCAAATTTAGTATTTTTTAATTCGAAAGAATATGAGTATAATTGATTCAAGGCTATTTCGTTCGATTTTTATTCTTAATTTTACTCCTGAGTAATTTATCTGTTTTACTTGCTAAAAATTAATGATTATCAGCAAGATAGATAATTATTTCATCTCCTTTTTTATTTTTTTTGAAATTTTTCAGGGTAAATACAGTGTATGGAAAAGAAATTCTCGTTCAATAAAAAAGATATTAAAGTCCTTTTACTCGAAGGCATACATCAATCTGCCGTTAATTACTTTTCCGAATCGGGTTATACAAATATTGAATATTATAAAACAGCACTTGATGCAAAAGAGCTTGAAGAAAAGATAAGAAACGTTCATATTATTGGTATACGATCAAGGACGAATCTCACAAAGGAAGTCCTAAAGAAAGCGAAAAAGCTGTTTGCCGTTGGTTGTTACAGCATAGGAACCAACCAGGTCGATTTGCGATCAGCCAAAATGCATGGAATCCCGGTTTTCAATGCTCCGTTTTCCAATACCCGCTCCGTTGCCGAACTTGTGATTGCAGAAATTATTATGCTTATGCGCGAAGTGCCGGCAAAAAGTGCTGCCGCTCACCGCGGTGAATGGTTAAAACTTGCGTCAAATTCATTCGAGGTGAGGGGAAAAAGCCTGGGAATTATAGGTTACGGACATATTGGTTCGCAGGTTTCGATATTAGCCGAGGCAATGGGCATGGATGTTTATTATTATGATATCGAAAAGAAACTCAGTCTCGGTAAAGCAACCTCTTGTTCCTCGTTGGCCGATTTATTAAAACTTTCGGACGTTATTACATTGCATGTCCCTGAAACCGAACTTACCCTGAACATGATTTCGTTTGCCGAACTGGAGCTGATGAAAAAAGGTTCGATTCTGATAAATTTATCAAGGGGAACAGTAGTGGATTATACTGCTGTAGCAAAAGCACTCCGGGAAGGCCATTTATCAGGAGTTGCTGCTGATGTTTTTCCTGTTGAACCTGCTTCTGCTTCAGAAAAGTTTCAATCTGCACTACAGGAGTTTGATAATGTGATACTTACGCCTCATATTGGAGGCAATACACTCGAAGCCCAGGAAAACATCGGAATGGAAGTTGCCGAAAAATTAGTAAAGTACAGCGACAATGGTTCAACAATCGGGGCGGTAAACTTTCCCCAGATTGCATTACAGCCCAATGTGAATAAACAACGGTTTTTGCATATTCATAAAAACATGCCGGGCTTGCTGAAAGACATTAACAATGTATTTACCGGCAGAGGAATAAATATCAGTTCCCAGTTTCTGCAAACCGATCCTGAAATCGGCTATGTCATCATCGATACCGAAAGCCAGACCGATGAAACTATTTTACGGGACCTGAAAGAAATTCCGCATACCATTCGGGCAAGGATGCTTTATTAACAGGGGCTTCAATGCTTTGCGTCTATTTCTGTTTTAGTGTGCGCCTCCAGCTGAAAAGGGTTTCAGTTTCACCTGTTTTTATGAAATTATTCTTTTCAAGTACAGTGAACGACGCAATGTTGGTTTTCAGTGTCGATGCAATTACAGAATTTACCCTCGGTTCGGTTTCTGCCCATTTTATTAAACAGCGCACAGCTTCAGTCATAAATCCCTTGCTCTGAAATTCGTCGTATGTTCCATACCCGATTTCAATTTCACCATCTGTATTTGGTTCCCCAACAATACAAATATCACCCACCATTTTACTATCTGGCTTTGAAATAATTGTCCAAAGTGATGAATACAAGTAGTTTTTAGTTGTGTCGGCTACATTTGGAAGAATTGTATTCTCAAGCGCTTCTTTTAATTCCGGGGAAATAGTCCTTGACGTCGGATTTAGGTTTAGCTCAACTTCCAATGAATTGTCATTGTTAATATATTTTTCTAACTGATTGTATGTTAGTGGCTTCAAAACAATTCTTTCAGATTCTATCATATACTCTTATTGTCTTTTGATATTTTTCCATTTTATACCTTAACCTCTTTCCATCGTCCTTTTTTGAAATAATACCATGCTAGGAGTGCAATTAAAGTCTCGGCTACTGGAATCGCAATAAAAGCACCAGTTGCTTTCATTCCGACTCCGGTTGACAAAAAATAAGCTAAAGGAATCTGGAATAGCCAGAAACCTACAATATTAATAATTGTTGGTGTACGTGTATCACCGGCTCCATTGAGAGCCTGGGTCATTACCATTCCGATACCGTAAAAAATATAACCTGTTCCTATAATCGGTTAAGCTTGTACCCCGAATGCAACCACCTTTTCATCATTTGAGAAGAAACGGATAATCGGTTCGGAGAAAAATATGAAAAGTATCATCACAAAACTCATGAAAACAGCGTTATACTTTGCAGTAAGCATTACACTTTGTTCGGCTCTCTGCATTTGTTTTGCTCACAGGTTCTGACCAACAAGAGTAGCAGCTGCATTACTAAGTCCCCATGCCGGTAGAATAAAGAAAATTACATTCCGCATGGCAATCTGGTACCCGGCAGAAGCGCTTGTTCCGCCGGTTTCGGCTACCAGCCGTGCCAGAATTATCCAGCTGCCACTGGCAATTATAAACTGCAGGGTGGCAGGCCATCCGATGTTAATTATTGATTTAATGACAGGGAAATCAAACCTGAAATGATTCAATCTTAGTTTTATTATGCCGTCGCCCTTAAAAAGATGAAAGCACTGATACAATACACCTGAACTGCGACCGGTCACGGTAGCAATAGCAGCGCCCTTTAACCCTAATAAGTGAATCAGGACAGGGCAAAGTAAAATATTTACGGCGCTGGCAATCCATAAACTTTTCATAGCCATGGCAGCATCCCCGGCACCGCGAAAAATCCCGTTAATCAAAAACAGGAACATAATCGCTGAACTGCCCGCAAACATTATTCTGGTAAATATAGTTCCATCGGCTGCCACATCCGTACTGGCGCCCATAAGGGATAAGATTTCACCGGCATAAACAGTACCCAAAATACTGATCAATAGGGTTCCGATAAGTGAAACAATAAGTGATTGCGCACCCGCATGCGCAGCAGCATCAGGATTTTTTTCGCCGATACGCCGGGCAACAATGGCAGTAGCCGCGGTGCTTATTCCAATTGCCAGGGAATAAACCAGGGAAACAACTGATTCTGTAAGACCTACAGTGGCAATCGCATTCTGGCCCAATTTCCCGACAAAGAACATGTCAACCAAAGCAAACACACTCTCCAGGCTAAGCTCGAGGATCATAGGAATAGCGAGCAGGAAAACGGCTGTGCGTATATTCCCGCTGGTATAATCCTGCTCAACCCCATTAAGTGATTTCTTAACTAAAAGGTATGCCCGCTTGTAAATATTTTTCTGATCCCGATCTGGCACAAAAATGTTTTAAGTTAGTATAGAATGTTAAATCCGGGAAATTGTTTATTCGGAGCAACACTATTTTTCATTGATTGCCCTAAAATTCCTTTTTCAAAGAATGAATCAAACAAAAAGGATCAACCATAAAGTTGACCCTTTTTAGAATAGTTTGAGTGTATTTTATGATAAAATTAATCGTTTCGCAGGAACCTGTCAATTTCTTTGGCCACTTTCCGGCCTGAAGCTATGGCATGTACAACCAGGCTTGCTCCATTAACCGAATCACCTGTTGCAAATACTTTTTGCCTGCTGGTTGATTGGTTTGAACTGACTTTGATATTATTCCTTTGCGTAAGTTCAATTTCGAGTTCAGAGAGCAATCCTTCAATTACCGGGTGCACAAATCCCATGGCCAGCATTACGAGGTCTGCTTCAATTATTCTGCGTGTTCCGGGAATAACTTCCATGGTATGACGGTTATCCTTTTTTACCCACTCAACTTCCTCAACTTCAACACCAGTAACCTGGTTGCCTGTTCCTACAAATCTAACGGTAGAAAGACTCCAGAATCGTTCACAACCTTCCTCATGTGAGGTTGATGTTTTCAAAACTTTCCCAAAATATGGCCAGGGATTATCATCCGCCCGGGTAACCGGTGGTTTTGGCATAATTTCAATCTGGGTAACACTTGAAGCCTTCTGCCTGATTGATGTACCCACGCAATCGGAGCCGGTATCACCACCCCCGATAACAAGGACTTTTTTGTCTTTAGCTGAAATAGGATTGTCTGCTACTGCTATTAACCCGTTGTTTACCCTGTTTTGAGTTGAAAGAAAATCCATAGCAAAATGAATTCCATTGAGTTCACGCCCTTCTGCAGGTAAATCACGGGGATGCATTGCACCAACAGCAATACAGACAGCATCGAATTCATCTATAATCTCTTTCCCTGAAATATCTACGCCAATATTTATTCCTGTTTTTACAACAAGTCCTTCACTCATCATCAGGTTCAGCCGACGGTCGATAGTAGTTTTGCTGAGTTTAAAATCAGGAATGCCAAAACGGAGTAAACCACCTGCTTTTTCATCTTTTTCAAAAAGAGTAACCCAATGGCCGGCCTTATTTAACAAGTCAGCAGCAGCCATTCCTGAAGGACCACTTCCAATAACAGCTACTTTTTTACCGGTGCGGACCGAAGGTGGCTCAGGTTTAACGTACCCTTCAGCAAAAGCTTTTTCAACAATGGCAACTTCATTTTCGCGGATTGTGACGGGTTCCTCGTTGATGTTCAGAACGCAAGCATGCTCGCAGCTTGCAGGGCATATTCTCCCGGTGAACTCAGGAAAGTTATTGGTGGCCGCCAGCCTCATATAAGCGCCTTTCCAGTCGCCTTTGTATAGTAAATCATTCCATTCGGGAATAAGATTATCAACCGGGCAGCTCCAATGGCAAAAGGGAACACCGCAATCCATGCATCTTGCTGCCTGAAGCATCCTGTCTTCGCTGTTTAATACCTGCTCTACCTCACTGAAATCGTTAATCCTTTCATTCAGAGGACGGTTTCCGGCATCTTTTCTCCGTATATTTAAAAATCCGTTTGGGTTACCCATAGTAGTCTTTTTATTAAATATTCCCCAAATTGAAAGTCAGGGCAAATATTGTGGCAAAAATTATCTGTTGCGATTTATTAATTAAAGATCAACCTCAACATCAGCTATTTTCTTCCTTAGTTCTTCAAGTTTTTGTTCGTGAAGAACTTTCTTGTAGTCATAAGGTATGATTTTGATAAACATCGGAAGATATTTGTTAAAATCATCCAGTATCATCTTGGCCTTTTTACTTTTTGTAAAGTGAAAATGGCGCGCAATCAACCCGTTTAGTTCATGAACATCGACCCGATCCTCGACGAGAGATAATTCGACCATCCCCATATTACAGTAATAATCAAAATCCCCGTTTTCGTCGAGAACATAAGCAATTCCACCGCTCATACCGGCAGCAAAGTTGCTCCCTGTTGAACCTAGTACTACCACGCGGCCTCCGGTCATATATTCGCAGCAATGGTTACCGACGCCTTCTACTACAGCATTTGCTCCACTGTTTCTTACGCCGAAACGCTCACCGGCAACGCCTGAAATATAGATTTCACCTTTTGTGGCTCCATAAAGAACAGTGTTACCTATGATTATGTTCTTATCTGAATCAAAAGTAGAACCGGTAGGAGGGACAACAATAATTCTTCCTCCCGAAAGTCCTTTTCCCAGGTAATCATTCGAATCACCTTCGAGCCGAAGTTCAACTCCGGGCATCAGGAAAGCGCCAAAACTCTGTCCGGCTGATCCGTTAAACAGGCAGTTGATAGTGCCTTCCGGTAATCCTTCAGCTCCATACAAAGTTGCAATTTTGCCTGAAAGCATAGCTCCAGTAGTACGGTCTGTATTATGAATTTGTTTTTGAATTGCTACAGGAATTTTATCCGAAATAGCTTTTTCAGCTTCTGCAATCAGCTCCAGATCAAGAACATGATCTATTTTATGATCCTGCAAATCAACACAATGTATTGCATTTACAGCAGATTCCTTAGGTAAAGTAAGCAAGCCGCTTAAATCAAGATTTTTGATTTTCCAATGATCAATTTCATGGTTTCTATCAAGCAGATCAAAACGGCCAATGATATCATCCATCTTTTTATAACCGAGTTCTGCGAGTTGTTCACGAACCTCTTCTGCCAGGAAACTGAAAAAAGTTACCAGGTTATCGGCTTCTCCATGGAAACGTTTACGAAGCTCAGGATTTTGAGTGGCTACACCTACGGGACAAGTGTTAAGGTGACATTTCCTCATCATCACACAACCTAAAACGATAAGAGCAGATGTTGCAAGTCCGAATTCCTCGGCACCCATCAAAGCAGCCATTATAATATCTTTGCCGCTTTTCAACTGGCCGTCTGCCTGCAGCATCACTTTCCTGCGCAGGTTATTCATTACCAGCGTCTGTTGTGTTTCAGCAAGTCCAAGTTCCAGCGGCAATCCGGCATGTTTGATGGATGATGTCGGGCTTGCCCCGGTACCGCCTTCATAACCGCTTATGGTAATAAGGTCGGCGCCTGCTTTGGTAACTCCGGCAGCAATAGTTCCGATTCCACTTTCGGAAACCAGTTTTACACTGATCCTTGCCCTTGGATTAACATTCTTAAGGTCGAAAATTAGCTGCGAAAGGTCTTCAATGGAATAAATATCATGGTGAGGGGGTGGCGAAATAAGTGTAATACCTGGAATGGAATACCTGGTTTTCGCAATAATCTGATCCACTTTATGGCCGGGAAGTTGTCCGCCTTCACCCGGCTTGGCTCCTTGTGCAATTTTTATCTGTAGTTCATCAGCATTAACAAGATATTCGGTTGTAACGCCAAAACGTCCGCTGGCAACTTGTTTTATAGCACTTCTTGCACTGTCACCATTTTCGCGTGGAGTGAAACGTCCGGGATCTTCTCCGCCTTCACCCGTATTGCTTCGGCCTCCTATACGATTCATAGCTATAGCCAATGTTTCGTGAGCTTCGCGACTGATAGAACCATATGACATTGCGCCTGTAACAAACCGTTTCATGATTTTTTCAACAGGTTCTACTTCATCAATTGGAATCGGATTTCTCTTTATTTTCAATAATCCACGGATAAATCCCGGGCTGGCGGTGTCAGCATTCACCAGGTTGCTGTATTCCTTAAATTTTGCATAATTGCCGGTACGTGTGCTCCACTGGAGAAGTGCAATACTCTCTGGATTCCATGCATGGTGTTCTCCAAGTTTCCGGTACGAAAATACTCCTTCCGTCAGAACTTCTGGTTGCTGTTCCTTAATAAAAGCTTTCCTGTGTGGAATAAGAACCTCTTCTGCGATTTCACTCATTCCAATACCACCTATCCTTGAGACAGTTCCGGCAAAGTATTTGTCAATCACATCAGAGTGAACTCCAACGGCCTCGAATATCTGGGACGAACGGTAACTTCTCAGCGTACAGATTCCCATTTTCGACATAATCTTGAGGATTCCCTTATTTATCGCATTAATATAGTTGTCTCTTGCTTTTTGATAGTCAAGTTGGATGGCCTTATCTTTAACAAGTTTATCAATAACAGCAAAACTCATATATGGATTTATGATGCTGGCACCGTAACCGAAGAGCAATGCAAAGTGCATAACTTCGCGTGGTTCAGCAGATTCTACAATGATGTCGATTTGCATTCGTTTCCGTTTTGTAATAAGGTGGTGGTGAACAGCCGATACAGCCAGCAGGGAAGGTATTGGCGCAGTGTTCTCACTGATATCACGATCAGAAAGGATAATGTAATTTTTCCCTTCATCCACAGCCTTTTCTGCATCAATACATAATTGCTCAACTGCAGATTGCAAGCCTTTTGCTCCTTTATCGGCATCAAAATGTAATAAGAGGTTTGCTGCTGAAAATCCTTTATATCTCAGGTTTTTGACAACTTTAAAGGCCGTATTGGAAATTACCGGATTACGGAATCGCACCATTTTAACGTGATCGGGCGATGTTTCCAACAGGTTTTGCTGCAACGATCCCAGGAAACCTGAAAGCGTCATAACCAATTCCTCCCTGATAGGATCGATGGGTGGATTGGTAACCTGTGCAAACAATTGTTTGAAGTAGTTGAATAATCTGTATGGCTTCTTCGAAAGTACAGCTACAGGAACATCATTGCCCATTGAGCCGATCGGTTCTTTACCAGTTGCAGCCATCTCCTTGATTATCACATCTGTATCCTCCATTGAGTAATTGAAGGAAGTCAGGTATTTATCATATTGGTCGCCCATATCAGGTTTTACCTGCTGACCGGTTTCAATCTCTTCCAGATTGATCATGTTTTGTTTAATCCATTCTCCGTAAGGAAACTCATTAGCGAGTTTTGCTTTCAGTTCCTCGTCATAATATATTTTACCTTCCTGGGTATCAACCATTAGCATTTTGCCTGGTTTTAACCGTCCCTTTTCCCTGATTTCTTCAGGGGCGAATGACTGTACGCCGGTTTCGGATCCCATTACCATCAGATCATTGGTGGTGATAACGTATCTCGAAGGACGGAGACCGTTCCTGTCGAGAGTTCCGCCAATATAACGTCCATCAGAAAGCAGGAGTGAAGCAGGTCCGTCCCATGGTTCCTGGAAACAGGAATGATAATGATAGAAATCTCTTAATTTCGCAGGAATAGGGTTTTTTGCATTTATCGATTCAGGAATAAGGATGGAAATGGCATACGGCAGTGATTTGCCACTCATTACGAGGAATTCCAACACATTATCAAGTGAAGCCGAATCACTCATTCCTGGCTGAATAACCGGAAACAAGCGTGACAGATCACCAAGTTTATCTGATTTTAGAATGGATTCACGCGCTTCCATCCAGAAACGGTTACCTTTTATTGTATTGATTTCTCCATTATGACCAAGCATACGGAAAGGCTGCGCCAGATCCCAACTTGGAAAAGTATTGGTGCTAAACCTAGAGTGAACCAGTGCAATGGCGCTTTGCATACGCTCATCAGTAAGGTCGAGGAAGTATTCGCCAAGCTGAGGCGAAGTGAGCATCCCTTTATAAATAAGTACTTTTGTGGAAAGGCTTGGAATGTAGAATAAATTTTTTTGAACCAGATCGGAATCACGTACTTCATTCTCGATTCGTTTCCTGATGATATACAGTTTTCGTTCAGTATCTTCCTGTGAGAGCTCAGAACCTAACAGTATTTGTTCTATTTCTGGTTCTGCAGCGCGTGAAATATGCCCAATTACGGTATTATCACGAGGTACTTCACGGAATGCAATCAGGTTCAATCCTTCTTCACTGATTATGCGGAGCATGATGTCTTTGCATTTAGCTGCATCCGAACGATTCTGCGGAAAGAAAACAAGACCTGTTCCGAATTGTCCTTCGGGCGGCAGAGAATAGCCAAGTTCGATGTAAAAATTGTATGGAACCTGGATCAGAACACCTGCGCCATCCCCGGTTTTACTATCTGAGCCCTCGGCACCGCGGTGCGTCATATTACAAAGAATTTCCAGACCCTTACTGATAATGGAATGAGACTTAATCCCTTTCAGATGTGCAACAAATCCGATTCCGCAATTCTCATGTTCAAACTCTGGTCTGTATAATCCCTGTTTTTGTGGCCGTTCTGTCTTCATAATTATTTCCCTTAAGTACTTCTACTGACTTTTATACAAAAAAAAACGCTCTCTGGCTTTTCAGAGAACGGCTACTATCACTATGATATTACGTACCATTCTCAACCCGATATATGGAGATGTTTAATAAATCGAAAAGAAAGGTTTGAGTTGATAATATGCATTTTTATTCACTTCAGGATGCAAATATACGATTTATTTTTCAGGAGATCTTCTCTTTTTTTTAGCAAAGGCCTAATTTAAACTCTCTTTTGTTGAAATAATGTTGTTTTGGTGTTATTGATATTTCTCATTCGGCTAGTAAAACTAACTATATCTGAAGGCTTCAAAACGTAAATCCTGACAAGAAATATATTATCGAAACTCCCGAATTGGTACTATATGTCACAAGGTGTATTTGTTTTATGAGAAGCTACACGAATAAATTGACCTATATTCAACAATAATATAAAATAATAGTTTTGAAGCAACTTAACTTAAAGTCTCGGTGTGTTTAAAGTAGTGATAAAACACTACTCTAACTCCTTGATTCTGATATTTTTCCACCTGACTTTAATTCCGCCTCCATCATGAATCTGTAAAGCGATAAATCCTTTCCCCGCACCGATTTTTTCATCTTTCAGGTGTATCATTTCTTTGCCGTTAAGCCATGAGGTTATTTCATCATTTTTCACCAGGATGAGCATGGTATTCCAATCATCTGCATTCAGCATTTTTTCGTCCTCAGGTTTTGGCTGAACCAGCCAGCCACGGCCATACGATTCGTAAACACCGCCGGTATGATCACCAGGTGGTGCAACTTCCACCTGCCATCCGCTGATTTTTGTGCCTTCAATGCCTGAACGGATGAAAACACCGCTGTTTCCATTGGCTTCCAGCTTAAACTGTACTGAAAGTTCAAAATTATAATAAGATTTTTCCGTCGAAAGATAACCGTATTGTTTATCAGGGCCACTTTCGCAGATAAGCTCTCCGTTTTCGACATACCACTTCTCCGTACCATGGATGGTCCAGCCGGTAAGGTCATTGCCATTAAATAAACTGGTAAAAGACTGTTGACACCTGGCTGTGTAAAAACTCAGGAAGAAAAGTAGTATGAATATATGCCTCATAATCTTAAAGTTAGGATTATATCAGTCTTTTAATAACAAGGGGATTAGTGTTTATGCAAATCTTTAAAAACTACTTTCCATTAACCATTTTCCATTAACTATTCAAAAGCAGGTCAATTTCACTGTTTTGATCCTTATTTATTTCAACAGTTTTGTTAAAATTATCCCAGTCAAGGATTATTCTCTCGACTCCTTCCCATTCGTAAACATCAAGGAAACTGCCTCCACGCCTGATATCCTGCGCTTTATAATATTTGAAAAGGTGTACCAGATTACCTGAAGCGGCATCCTGTCCTGAAAAGGTGATCCTGATCAGGCAGTTTTCGGGATTAGCCAGTACGGTTTTCAAATGTTGTAAGGGAATTGGATTTTCAGGATCATCGAGCCTCAGGTTTATATACCATGATATTTCGACCAAAGGACGAGATAAAGGCTGCTTTAGCAAGGTCTTTTTGACATTATTTTCGATCAAAAACATATCGATCGAAGCATCGCAATCCACAATTGGCTTTCCCCTGTTCCCAACCCGGGCTGAAAGATATATTTTGTTATTGTGATGCCGAAGGAAAATGTTATCAGTAAGGAAAAAATCCTTCGGCCGCTGAATGAACAGGTATGCAAGGTATCCACCGAAGAACGGCGTATATGCTAATCCAATACAGGATTCTATAGCTATAATTACTTTTCCGGCCAGCCCGGTTGGAATGATTTCTCCATATCCAATAGTTGAAAATGTTACGAGGCTGAAATACCAATAATCGAATAAATTCAGTTTCCCGCCGGGAACACTAACATTAACGGCGAGGCTGTCGAAAAGGTAGAAAAAGATGCCAAAAATCAGAACGATGACCAGGTATCCGGCTATGCCTCTGATCAGCGTATTCCTGATGCGGTTATCGTTAAAATAATGTTTAACCTTTTCGTGTAATTTTCTTTTTTGTTCCATCAGTTCATAAGATTTTGGTTCTTATTGCAGCTGTCGGTATTCCTGATATTGCACGTATTTAATAAATATCAACTCAAAACAAGCATCAACAAACTTACATAATAATTACTGATACATCTATAAACGAATTGTAAATTGATAGAAAATAAAAGGTCAAAAACATGATTCAGGTAGCTGCGCTGTCGGTAGTAGTGTTATTTGCTGAATATTGTATTTATTTAAATGTTTTAACAGCTTAATAAATAGCTGCTTACGCTCTTTTAAAAAGAGGAAATATTAACAGTAATTACCAAATTATCAATTTAAAAATTTCATCCGGTTTGCCTACCTTTGCACGCTCAAAAACAAAATCACTTATTACCATATGGAAATCCCCAGCAAATACGATCCCAGATCAATTGAAGATAAATGGTACAGCTTCTGGCTCGAAAACAAATACTTCCGCTCACTTCCCGACGACAGGGAACCATACACCATTGTAATTCCGCCGCCTAATGTTACCGGGGTTTTACACATGGGGCATATGCTTAACAATACCATTCAGGATGTGCTGATACGCCGTGCCCGAATGATGGGTAAAAATGCCTGCTGGGTGCCTGGAACAGACCATGCTTCAATTGCAACTGAGGCTAAGGTAGTTGCCAAACTGAAAGAAGATGGTATTGAGAAATCAGACCTTACACGTGAATCTTTCCTGGAGCATGCGTGGGAATGGAAAGAAAAACATGGTGGTATAATCCTTGAACAACTAAAAAAACTGGGCGCTTCCTGCGATTGGGACCGTACCTGTTTTACAATGGACGAACCACGCTATGAGTCGGTAATACAGGTGTTTATTGATTTATACAACAAAGGACTGATCTACCGCGGCGTACGGATGGTGAACTGGGATCCGGCGGCTTTAACGGCACTTTCGGACGAAGAAGTTATTTTTCGCGAAGTTCAGAGTAAATTGTATTACCTGAGGTATAAAGTTGAAGGTTCTGAAAATGATTGGGTTACGATAGCCACTACTCGTCCTGAGACAATTTTAGGCGATACAGCGGTTTGTTATCATCCTGAAGATGTAAGGTTCAAACACCTTGAAGGTAAACGTGTTATCGTTCCTTTATTGGGCCGATCAATTCCAATGATCAGCGATGAATATGTTGATCGGGAATTTGGCACTGGCTGTCTTAAAATTACTCCTGCTCATGATGTGAACGATTACCTGATCGGGCAGAAATACAATCTCGAAAGCATAGATATTTTCAATCCCGACGGCACGCTGAGTGAAAAAGCTCAAATGTATATCGGACTTGATCGCTTTGCAGTCCGCGATCTGATTGTTAAAGATCTGGAAGCTTCCGGAAACCTTGTAAAAATTGAGGAATATACCAATAAAGTAGGCTATAGTGAGCGAACTCATGTAGCTATTGAACCAAAACTATCGATGCAATGGTTCCTTAAAATGGCTGATATGGCCAAACCTGCTCTCGAAGTGGTCATTAACGAAACAGTTAAATTTCATCCTGATAAATTTAAAAATACCTATCGGCATTGGATGGAAAACGTCCGTGATTGGTGCATCAGCCGTCAATTATGGTGGGGACAGCGGATACCTGCTTTCTACTTGCCCGACGGAAGCATTATTGTAGCCCGTTCAGCTGAAGAAGCGTTAGGTAAGGCATTGGCTAAATTTCCTAAAATCACCCTGGCTGATCTTCGCCAGGACGAAGATGTACTGGATACCTGGTTTTCATCATGGCTCTGGCCGATTTCGGTATTCGACGGTATTCGTAATCCCGAAAATGAGGATATTAAATATTACTATCCAACCAACGACCTGGTGACTGCACCGGAAATTCTTTTCTTCTGGGTGGCTCGCATGATCATGGCAGGGCAGGAATACCGCAAAGATATTCCATTTAAAAATGTTTACCTTACTGGTATTGTCCGCGATAAGCTTGGACGCAAAATGTCGAAATCGCTTGGAAATTCTCCTGATCCGATTAAACTGATTGAGCAATACGGAGCCGATGGCGTTCGCGTTGGCATGTTGCTTACATCGCCTGCAGGCAACGACTTACCATTCGATGACTCATTATGTGAACAGGGACGTAATTTTTCCAATAAAGTCTGGAATGCATTTCGCCTGATTAAAGGCTGGGAAGTGGATAAAACCCTTCAGCAGCCTATGTACGCAGCACTTTCGGTTACCTGGTTCAGGTCACGCTTTAACGAAGCGCTTGCTGAAATTAATGAACATTACGATAAATACCGGCTGAGTGATGCACTGATGGGCGCTTATAAACTGGTATGGGACGATTTCTGTTCCTGGTTCCTTGAAATGATAAAGCCAGCTTATCAGCAGCCTATTGATGCGGAGACATACAAAGCTACCGTAAGATTGTTTTCTGATATCATGCAGGTTTTGCATCCTTTTATGCCGTTCATTACCGAAGAATTATGGCATTTGTTGCATGAGGATTCCAAAGGCAGTATTATGATTTCACAGATGCCTAAGGTTAAATCGTATGATGAGAAAATCTTATCTCATTTTACATATACTTTAGAAATTGTAACCTCAATGCGTTCCATTCGTAAGGATAAAAATATACCAATGAAAGATCAGCTGGAACTCTTTATCCTTAAACCAAGCCAGGAAATTCCAAATTTACTTTTTGATTCACTGATCGAGAAACTTTGTAACCTGTCACCTATCCGGTATGTAACCGAAAAGGTTACCGGTGCATCGTCATTCCTGATTAAAGGAAATGAATTCTATGTTCCGTTAGGCGATAAGATTGACGCCGAAGCAGAAACTGAAAAGCTTAACCAGGAACTGGATTATACTCGCGGTTTCCTGAAAAGTGTAATGGTAAAGCTTTCAAACGAAAGATTTGTAGCCAATGCAAAACCTGAAGTTGTGGAAGTAGAACGCCAGAAAATGGCTGATGCTGAGTCGAAAATAAAAACGATTGAAGAGCAGATTTCGTTGTTGCAGAAATAAATTCAATCTGAAAAAGAAAAACCATTTAGTGTTCCTCAGTGTTCGGAGCGCCTAAGTGGTTTTTCATTTTAATGGAAGGTCTTTTCAGAATCTATCCGAATAATACGCTTCTACCTTTTCTCTAAGGTTATAATTCGATGACATAACTTCCCCATATGCGCCTGTTGACCGAATAGCAATCAGATCTCCACGCAAAGTTGTTGGCATTACCAAGGCTTTCCCAAAACAATCAGAGCTTTCGCAGATAGGACCTACCACATCGTATCGTTGCGTAGTGCCATCGGTATTCGTTATATTTTCAATTTTATGATATGCCTGGTACAAAGCCGGGCGAATAAGTTCCGTCATTCCGGCATCGAGGATCATAAAATTGGTATTCACCCCGTTTTTGATATATAAAACTTTCGAAATCAGGCTTCCGCATTGGGCAACAAGTGCGCGACCCAATTCAAAATGTATTTTTTGGCCGGGATAAACATCAAGATAATCATGAAAAAGCTTGAAAAATGAAGAAAAATCCACGATCGGATGCTTGTCGGGTTCATGATAATCAATTCCCAATCCACCGCCCACATTCAGGTTAGGAACCGTAATATGACGGTTGCTGAACCATTGCTGAAATTCGTTGATCTTGATGCATAATGATTTAAACGCGCTCAGGTCAGTGATTTGTGAGCCTATATGAAAATGCAAACCAATCAGTTTAATGTTTTCCAGAGTTTTTAGTTTATCAACTAAAGTTTCCAGCTCCCACTGGTTAATTCCAAATTTATTTTCTTCAAGACCGGTCGTAATATACTTATGTGTATTGGCGCTAACATTAGGATTCAGGCGCAAAGCTACAGGTGCAATCTTATTCATTTCACCGGCAAGCTGGTCTATTATTTCCAGTTCCTGTAAGCTTTCGCAATTGAAACTATGGATATTGTTTTTCAGCCCGATCAGGATTTCCTCATCACTTTTACCAACACCAGCAAAAACGATTTTTTCATTCGGGAAACCGGTCTCGGAAGCTCTTGAAACTTCATTCCCACTCACGCAATCAGCGCCAAAACCAAAAGCATTAATTTTTTTCAGGATAGCAGGATTCGCATTGGCTTTTAGTGCGTAATGAACTATAAAACCGTAACGGCCAGATTCCTGTTTCAGGCTTTGTAGCGTTTGATCCAATAACTCCATATCATAATAATAAAACGGAGTAGGAGTGAGGGTGAACTTATGTATTAATTCTTTTGAGAAGAGTGTCATGGTTTGGTAAGCCTAAAAATTCTAATTTTATTTTGGTGATGATTATTGAAGCCGGAAGTCAGGAGAGCATTATCTTCCGACTTCTGACTTCGGTCTTCCGGCCTTTTATTCCAGGTTAAAAAGCCCTTTATTGAGTTCCATCAGGGTTTGCTTCTTAAGCTTAGTATCAACCAGAATCGAGATATTGTTTTCGCTTCCGCCATAGGAAATCATTCTTACCGGAATATTGCGTAGTGTATCGAAAATTGCCCCGGCATAACCTGGTTTGGCTGCAGGGAAAAGCCCGACAATACTAACAATACTAAGATCGGTATCTACTTTAACGGTTCCAAATTCGTTCAGTTCTTCAACAATATTGGCGAGTTCGTCGGTATTATCTATGGTAACTGAAACCGCAACTTCTGAAGTGGTGATCATATCAATCGGCTTCCGGTAGCGCTCAAAAACTTCGAAAACGGCACGCAGGAAACCATATGCCATCAACATCCGGCCAGATTTGATATTAATTGCCGTAATTCCGTCCTTTGCAGCGACTGCCCTGAATCCTTCGGCCTGGTTTTCGGATGAGATAAGAGTTCCAGTGGCTTCCGGTTGTAACGTATTGAGCAAACGGACCGGGATATTCTGATCCTTTGCCGGTAAAATGCAGGTTGGGTGAAGTATTTTTGCACCGAAATAAGCCAACTCGGCCGCCTCGTCAAAAGTTAGTTTAGCAATAGGATACGTTTTGTTTACGACGCGCGGATCGTTATTGTGCATCCCGTCAATATCCGTCCAGATCTGGATTTCATCAGCTCCTATGGCAGCGCCGACAATGGTTGCTGTGTAATCGCTGCCGCCACGTTTCAGGTTATCAATTTCGCCAAAGTCGTTCCTACTGATATAGCCCTGGGTTATAAATAGTTCACTGCCAGGATATTTAGTAAGTTCCAGCTTCAGGTTTTTCGTGATAAATGCCATATCAGGTTCAGCATTCTCATTCAGGCGCATGAAATTAAGCGCAGGGAGTAATATTGATGGGATTCCTTTTTCATCAAGCAGAAATTGAAAAAGTGCTGTTGATATTAATTCGCCCTGGGCAAGCACAGCACGTTCTTCATTTATGGTGAAAAGGTCGCGGGTAAAGGATTTAAGGTAATCAAAATGAGTTGAAATTAGTTCCCTGCCTTTTAATAATGATTGTTCAGTAAAGTATAATTCAGCGATTACCTTTTTATATTTTTCCTCCAAATCCACAATCAATGAACCTGCTTTTTCATTATCCTTTTGGTAGAGCGCCTGACTGATTTCCGCTAATGCATTTGTAGTTCCGCTCATTGCTGACAAAACAACAATTTTTGGCTCGCAATCGTTGATCAGATCAATAAGGGCATTCATGCGTTGCGGGGAACCTACGGAAGTTCCTCCGAATTTCATTATCTTCATGTTAGCAAATTGGTGTTTAGGTATTTTTCAATTCTGTCTATTGTTGCAATAACCTGCAATAAGTTGAATTACGATTTATGGGGTACAATTTACGATTTACGGAAGTCGTACTTCTTCAACCCTTAATCGTAAATCCTATTGATAGCCTGTTTCTATTCTTTAAACACATACTGTACAATGTTTGCTCCCATCTGTAAGGCTTTCAGTCGCTTATCGGCTGAATCTTTATGTACTTCTGCATCTTCCCAGCCATCACCCAGATCGCATTCGTAATCGTAGAAGCAAACGAGCCTGCCTTCCCACAAAAGCCCAAAACCTTGTGGTGGCTTGCCATCGTGTTCGTGTATTTTAGGCAACCCATTAGGGAAATTATATTTCTGGTGATAAATCGGGAAATCAAAAGGTAATTCAACAAATTCCAGTTCCGGGAAAACTTTTTTCATCTGCGGACGGATAAATTTGTCGATACCATAATTGTCGGAAATATGCAGAAATCCGCCAGCTATCAGGTAATTGCGGAGATTCAAAACTTCCTGGTCGTTGAAAATCACATTCCCATGTCCAGTCATATCCAGAAACGGGAAATTAAATATTTCAGAACTGCCCACTTCAACAGTTGCATATTCGGGGTTGAAACTGGTTTTTAGGTTTTTATTGCAGAAATCAGCAAGGTTAGTCAGCGACGTTGGATTTGCATACCAATCGCCGCCACCATTATATTTCAGAAGCGCTAACTGGTAGGACTTCTGTGTAAAGCCGCTGAAAGAGGCAATACTTACTATGACAAGAAGTATGCTATATCTTTTAATCATGATTCGTTCGCAATATTTATAATATGGCAGGCAACAACAGCAGCTGTTTCCGTTCGTAACCTCGATGGTCCAAGGCTTACCGGGTTAAATCCCTGCCGAAAAGCGGCATCCATTTCTTTCCTGCTGAAATCTCCTTCAGGGCCTATCAAAACGATACAATCGCCCTGCTGGTAAGCTGTTTTTAAATGCAATGGCTGATGTTCTTCCACATAAGCAACAAACCGTGCTGCTGGAAGGTTCAATCGGATGAAATCATCAAACTTCCTAGGCTCATGCAAAATCGGCAAATACGTTTTAATTGATTGTTTGGCAGCTGCTAAAATGATTTTTTGTAGCCGGTCGATCCGTAACTGAACCCTTTCGGAATGTTCACAAATCAAGGGTGTTATTTCATCTACACCAATTTCGGTAGCCTTTTCAAGGAACCATTCGAAACGGGCAATGTTCTTAGTTGGAGCAACAGCCAGATGCAAGCTGAAAGGCCGTTTCCCGTATTCGGCTATGACACTGGTGAGCATAACCGGGCAGCTTTTGATATCCTGTGCCATAATCTGTCCTTCATACAGGTTACCACTCCCATCAGTTAAATGCAAAGTTTCACCAACCCTCATCCGCAAAACTTTGATACAGTGGAAGGATTCCTCGCTGCCAAGAGTTACCTGGCAAGGAAGGGATGAAAAAACAGGAGTTATAAAGTAGAGTTGCATAAAGGCTAATTCTACGCAAAGATAACAAACATAAAGGAACCGGAAACCTGTAAGTCAGTTCCATCCATTTGCAACCGGCGTATTTACTTTTATATCAATTTGAACATGAGTGTAAAAAATAGTAAAATTGAATGATGAAAATATATTCTTGATTTATATAAAATACACTAATTCAGTATTTTATATATCAAATATGGATTACTCTTTAACGCTTTTTACACCTGGTTTGACAAATCAGGATAAACATTTTTACTGTTTCCGGATCGAATCGATAGTTGCAGGATTGTAATTAAACCGGATTAGTGTAGCTGATTTTTTCTTTCCTTCATTTGAAATATACATATCTCCGTTTTTCATAAATGTAATTCCTTCCGGTTGTTTAAATAAATTCGGATTTAGCTTTTGGATAAATTCAATTTCATTTTTTCTGTTAATTACGAACAAAAGTTTATCTATTGACGATAATAGAAATAGTCCACCTGTTATGGGATGAATAGCCATAGCAGAAATCTGAAATTTGATATCAGGTTCTTTTTTTTTGCCATTCTTCTTTTCCTTCATGGGCACTTTACTGCTATTAGCAAGTGCAAAATTATCGATGGCTGACAGATTAATAGTAAAAACAGGTTCCTGAATCAGTTTTTTTGTGATCAGACTGAATCCATAAATAAACCGTTCCTTTTTCATACCTGAGCCTTTTGCGGGAGTTTCTTTAGGCGTGATCAGGAGGATGTTTCTACTTGGGTCGTAACACAAACCTTCATTATCTTTATAAGGGATACTGGTTTTATAAGTTGACCGGATAAATTCCCGGGATCTGAAATTATTAATTTCAGTTATTATTCCATCACTTCTTAACAAGTAAATTGTTTTGCCAACTCTCGCTATCCCTTCATAGTCGCCTTTGTATCCGCCGTTAATCCGGCTAGTGATCTGGCTGGAGTTTAAATCGTATATATAAATAGTTTCAAGTTCATCCTGAACACAGGCAATTTTAGAAGAATCTATTTCAGTGATATCCGATATTTCCTGCAATTCTTCAGGTAATTTGTAAACCCGGTCAGGAAATGAAAGGTTATATCCGAAACCGGGATCAATCAAAACACTTTTTTTGTGTTTTTTGTGATGATCACAGGAAGTAAACAGAACTATAAATAAAAATAGGAATATGCGGGTTTTTTTCATAGTAGTCTGATTTGTATGCACATAATCAGTAAAAGACTTTCTGTTAAAATGGTTTCAGTTCAGAAATTATTTTTATCGGCATTACAAATGTATTTTCTGACTGCTGATTTTATCTGTCAGAAGTATCAACTTAACATTTATTTGAAGTGAATCAGACAAATTTAATTATCCCAGTCAGGCTTTTTGATTTATTTTTGAATATCGATATATCCTAAAATTGATTCAGCCTTCAAAATCTGATTAGCGTTAAAAAATAATCCTTCAACCGGGAAATCGATTTTCCGGGCGAAGGATTATATCAACTCGGTAGGAATTGTTATTTGGTTTGAGTTGCGGTTGCTTTTTCCCCTTTGAATTCATATCCTGCTTCTGTAACAGCAGCACCTATGGCTTCAATAGATGTTTTAGAGGCATCAAAACTTACCACAGCTGTTGAATCCAGGTGAGATGCCTTAATGCTTTTCACACCATCAATCTTGGTTACTGCTTCCTGTATGGTATTTTCACAACCGGTGCATGTCATACCGTTGATGGCCAGAGTAACGGTTTTATTGGCAACAGCTGCGGTGGCCTGAGCCTTGTCGGTACCTGTCGATTTTCCTGAACAACCTGCTATAAAGGCTGCTATAAGGGCGATAAATAATAGATTTTTCATATTGGTTAATTTAGGATTCAAAATTAATGGTTTTATAAAAGCAAAATACTTCATTAACTGATTAATGAAGTATTTTGCCATTTTCATGGAAACATAAAATGAATATCAATTCGCTTTATTCTTCCAATCCCGAAATATCCCCGATATCCTGGCCTAAAATTCTGGCTTTGATCACACGGCGCATAATTTTACCTGAACGTGTTTTTGGCAATGCGTCGGTGAATTCAACAAAAGCAGGTTTTGCAATAGGTCCGATTTCTTTTTCGACATGGGTTTTCAGTTCTTCGGCTAATGCCGGGCTGCCGGTTGCACCATTCCGTAACGTTACTGTGCAATGAATGATATTTCCACGTAAATCATCTGGAAGAGCAACAGCTGCAGCCTCGGTCACCATCGGGTGGCTCACAAGTGCGCTTTCGATTTCTGCCGATCCAAGGCGATATCCGCTTACTTTTATAACATCATCGATACGTCCAATGATCCAGTAATAACCGTCTTCGTCCTTGCGGGCGGAGTCACCGGCCAGGTACCAGCCTTGTTTTGCATATTTTTCCCAGTATTTTTCAACAAATCTATCGGGATCGCCAAGGATGGTACGTGCCATTCCAGGCCATGGATTTTTAATTACAAGATTTCCTTCTTCACCTGCTTTAACTTCAACTCCATGATCATCAACAATTGCCATTTCGTTACCAAAAAATGGTTTAGTGGCAGAACCTGGTTTTAGCGGCATAGTTGGAATCGGTGTAATCATAAATCCACCGGTTTCGGTTTGCCACCAGGTGTCCATAATCGGGCAACGGCTTTTACCTATCACTTCATAGTACCATTTCCATGCTTCAGGATTTATCGGTTCACCTACAGAACCAAGCAAACGCAATGAACTCAGGTCATGACGATCGGCCCATGATGAACCGAAACGCATCAAACCACGGATGGCAGTAGGAGAGGTGTACAATATATTAATTCCGTATTTCTCAATTATCGACCACCA
>CAIWMA010000072.1 GCA_903913645.1 uncultured Bacteroidales bacterium
CCTTGCAAATTTTCTTGGCATACATTTCACTAAGTGATCCGCCGAAAACGGTGAAATCCTGTGAGAAAACATATACCAGACGGCCATCGATTGTACCATAACCGGTAACAACCCCATCCGAAAGATATTTTTCGTTTTCGATTCCAAAATCGGTGCAGCGATGAGAAACAAACATGTCGAATTCTTCGAAACTTCCTTCATCCAGTAATAAATCGATACGTTCGCGGGCAGTGAGTTTACCTTTTTTGTGTTGCGAGTCAATGCGTTTCTGGCCACCACCCAGTTTTGCAAGCTCACGTTTATCAAGCAGCTGCTTGATTTTATCTTCAATTGCCATTTCTTATTTTTCTTATTATATTTTCTTAGTGCAGAGTGCTAAGTGCTTTGTACTCTCAGCACTGTGCACAATGCACTTATTTATTTTTGTTTTCACAAAGTTCGGTGAGCACACCAAATGTTGATTTTGGATGAAGAAACCCGATGTTCATGCCTTCTGCACCTTTACGCGACTGCTTGTCTATAAGCTGGATTCCGTTTGCTTCAGTTTCGGCTAAAGCATTTTCAATATCTTTCACTGCAAAAGCGATATGATGGATACCTTCGCCTTTTTTCTCAAGGAATTTCCCGATTGGCCCCTCAGGGTCTGTGCTTTCAAGTAACTCAATTTTGGTCTCACCTACCATAAAGAAAGCTGTCTTTACGCGCTGATCTGTAACTTCTTCAACAGCATAGCATTTCAGTCCGAATACTTTTTCCCAATAAGGAATACTGGTTTCCAGGCTTTTAACGGCGATTCCGATGTGTTCGATGTGTGATAAATTCATAGCTTTTAAGTTTCTGCAAAATTATATTCTTTTTGTTATTGAAATAACAATAGATTGAAAATATAGTTCAAATAGCTTAATATGGAACTGTTCTAGATAGGTTTTGCAGACTATTGATTAATAGTTAATTAGCAAATAGTGTTAGTTAATATTACACCAATAATCAAAAGGTTAAACTATGCCCGATTAATGATAGTTGAGTTAAATAGTCACTAATGCTAAATCCTTGCATTTTATTCTTCCTGCCACAGTGAGCAGCATTATATTTGTTTGTAATTTTGACGCCAGAATTTACTTTACCATACTGAAAAAGCAGGTGCAAAGAATATAGAATATGCTTTCTAAGGCCGCTGACTCAAGAATGTTACACAGAGACTAACCTGAAAACAGAAACTTCATTTCTGCTTCAAAAAGATTTTAGTCTTAATGCCGGACTTAGACTATGATGATATTAAAAGCTGTTCACTTCAAACTAGTCATTGCATTTCTTCTAATCTTCTTTTTTATAAAAAGATCGGATTGCCAAACCACTGATTCCATTTTGATTACAGGAAATTTTCAGAATGCACCGTTGATAAGTTTCCTTAACGAAATTGAAAACAATCATTCCGTTAAAGTCTATTATGATCCTGAATGGTTCAAAGAAATAACTATCAGTCAGAATTTCACGAATACCCCACTTGCTAAAGCTGTTGATCGTGTTTTTGCAGGAACACTCTATCAATATTATGTTGTAGATGGCGTATATATATTTATGCCAAAGAAAGAAGTTACGGAAATTAAAGAGAAATCAAACCTGCATCAATCGAATGAATCTGAAAAATCAACAATTACTGATTCGGAATTTACAACTATTGGAAATACAAACACAAAAGGCAATTCAAAATCTGCCGAAATCAAAGGGCATATTATAAACGGAACAAATAACGAATCAATTCCAGGTGCTTCCGTTTACATCAAAAATATAAATATAGGAACTACTTCTAATGCTGATGGTTTATACTCTCTCAAACTGCCTTTAGGAAGTTATAAAATCACGGTTGAATGCCTTGGCTTTGAAGCTACTTTTGTAAATGTCAAATTATTGGGGAGTGGCAGTTATGATATATCGTTATTCGAAAAATCAGTCAAACTCAACGAAATTGAAGTATGGGCCAAGCGCCCCGATCAGAATATTACCAATAACCAGATGAGTCTTGTTCAACTGGACCGGAAGGCTATTAAACAAATCCCGGCAATGATGGGGACAAAAGATATCATGAAAAGCCTTACCATGCTTCCGGGAGTTAAATCTGTTGGTGAATTCGGCGCCGAAATTAATGTGCGTGGAGGAGCTAATGACCAGAACCTGATTTTGATTGAAGGTGCACCTGTTTTCAATACCGCACATTTATTCGGATTGGTTTCGGTAATAAGCTCTGATGCTATTTCGAATGTATCGCTTTATAAAGGCGATATTCCGGCTAAATACGGCGAAAGGGTTTCATCTATTGTTACTATCGATCTCAAACACGATAATGATAAAGCGTTTCATGCCACTGGCGGGATTGGCATGGTTGATAGCCGGTTAACGCTCGAAATTCCTGTAATAAAGAATAAGTTATCTATCCTGGCCGGAGGACGAACAACGTATTCCAACTATTTATTGCACTTAATGCCCGATGTGAACCTTAAAAACAGCACCGCCAGTTTTTATGATTTTAACACCCTTGTGAACTGGAAAATTAACAACAAAAACAGCTTGTCCTTATTCTATTATCGGAGTTACGATGTACTTGAATATGCTTCAGAGTTAAATTACAATTACGGCAACGATATCGGCACTTTAAAATGGCTTCATGAATTCAGTTACAGGCTGAACTCAAGCCTAAGTATAAGTTTCAGCAAATACAATATTAATAAGTATGATGTTAAGAATGATTTTGAAAAAAGTCTTACCCTGTCGAACCTTAACTATAAAACTGCCAGGTTAAATTTTAGTTATTCGCCGGGAAATAATAAGTTCGACTTTGGCCTTCAGACCATATTTTACCAGATACAACCAGGAGAAATAAACCCGTCGGATTCGAGTTCGCTTGTGCTCCCATTTAAATTGAAAACGGAGCAGGCTATGGAAAACGCTTTCTACCTGACTGACAGTTATGAGATAAACAAAAAAATAAGTGTTACTGCCGGCATCAGGTTGTCCTTATATACTTTGCTTGGAGCAAATACGGTTTACCAATACCAGCCAGGCGTAACAAAATCGGTTTACTCAATAATAGATTCTATTGTTTATGGGAAGAATGAGACAATGGTAACTTATCATGGAATTGAGCCACGCATTTCGATCAAATACCAGGTTGATATGGCCAGTTCAGTTAAACTCAGCTATAACAGGTCGAACCAATATATTTCACTGGTTTCATATTCTTCCGTTTCCACTCCCGAAGACCGGTGGAAACTAAGTGATCCATATTTCAAACCCCTGGTATGCGACCAGGTTGCAGTTGGCTATTTCAGGAATTTCAGGCAAAACACTTTCGAAACGTCTGTTGAATTGTACTATAAAACAATCAAAAACCTGATAGATTATAAAAACGGTGCCAAGCTAAATTTAAATCCTTACCTGGAAACTGCGGTAATTAATGCCGAAGGAAAGAATTATGGTATAGAAGTTTTGGTTAAGAAAAATACAGGCAAACTCGATGGCTGGATTAGCTATACTTATTCTCGATCTTTCAGGAAGACATCAAGTGTCAACTCCGAAGAAATTATAAACAACAATGTTTATTATCCTTCGAGTTATGATAAACCACATAATTTAACAGTTATGTCGACTTATCATTTCAATCGCCGCTGGAGGGCATCTGCTAATTTTAGTTTCAATTCAGGCAGGGCAATTACTTTACCTGAATATAAATACCAGGTCGGCTCCAACTGGGTTATTGAATATTCCGACCGGAACAAATACCGCCTGCCGGCATACCATCGACTTGATCTTTCAATAAGCCTGGACGAGACTTTGCGACTGAAAAAGAAATGGAAAGGCAGCTGGACATTATCTGTTTTAAACGTGTACGGGCGAAAAAATGCCTATTCTGTTTTTTACAAAAAAGAACAGCCTTCATCAGCAAATGATCACCGGATGTACAGTCTTTACAAAATGTATATTATCGGTCAACCTATCCCGACACTTACCTATAACTTTATTTTTTAACCGGCTATAACTTTTATGATGAAGAAATCGGGTCTGTTGCTTTGGGGAATCATATTATTACTGGCGGCGAGTTCGTGCCAGGTAATTTACGATGATCCGTCCATTCAGTCGGATAAAACTATTTTGACCGTAACAGGAAGGGTGACCAATAGCCCCGGGCCATATTATGTTCGCCTGTCAATTGCAGTTCCATTCAACACACAGTATACAACCGAAGCTAAAGAAATTGCAGTTAAAGGAGCTAAAGTAACAATTTCAGACAATGCAGGAAATTCAGAAGTATTATCGGAACAGTCTACCGGTTTGTACGCCACCACAGCAAATGGCATTCAAGGTACAGTCGGGAGAATGTACACCCTCACAATTGTTACAAAAGAAGGTGATTCATACAAATCAAGTCCGTGCTTACTTAACCCGCCACTGCCAATAGATTCGATCTACTATGAAGCAGCAACAAATCAAACACTGAGTACAACCGGTTCAGGATTAGCCAACGAAAATGGAGTGAACATTTATACCGATCTTGCTCCTATTAAAAGCCAGCCGGTATATTGCAAATTTGAAACGCGCATCATCAGGGAAATTCTTGGTTATGAATATCCCGATGGCCCTCACGAACCCCAGGTAAATGTATATGCCTGGACAGTTAATCAATTGGAAGATCTGCCTGACCTGAATGCAAACGTTACTCCGGGTAATAATATGATCAAAAAACAGTCTTTGGGTTTCCTGGCGAAAGATCAAATGTCGAACAACCCGGCATTATATGTAAATTTCAA
>CAIWMA010000073.1 GCA_903913645.1 uncultured Bacteroidales bacterium
GTTTAACAACCAGATTTACGGCCTTACAAAAGGACAATATTCACCAACAACCCCAATGGGAAGTGTTACCAAAACTTCACCACAAGGAACAATAGAGCATCCGTTTAATCCCGGTGAACTGGTATTGGGTGCACAGGGTACTTTCTTCGCACGTGCTGTAGATACCAATGTTAAACTCATGACTGAGGTAATGTTCGAAGCTGCCCGCCATGATGGAACTTCGGTAATTGAGATTTTGCAGAACTGTATCATATTTGCTGACAAAACGCACGAAGCCATTACCGATAAAGAAGTTCGTGATGATGCGCAGATTCATCTCAAAAACGGTGAACCACTGATTTTCGGCAAGAATAAAGATAAAGGGATTCGCCTGAATGGTTCCCAACTCGAAGTTGTGACCCTTGGCGAAAACGGCATTACCGAAGATGATCTTCTCGTTCACGATCAGTACCAGCAGGATCCGGGAGTACATTTAATGATTGCAAAAATGTACCCGCCTCATTTCCCTGTAGCTTTGGGGGTTATCCGTTCGGCCATGTATCCGACTTACGACGATTTGGTTGAAGACCAGATCGCAAAGGCACAACACAATAGTAAAATAAACTGCGTTGATGACCTGCTTAACAGTGGAGATACCTGGGAAATAAAATAGTCGCAACCCTATTTCAGAAAGAGCCTCCGTTTTTCGGGGGCTTTTTTATGGACGGGTTTATTTTGCCCAAGCTACTTTCGGTCCTGTGGTGATCGTTGTTGCTGCCCCGAAAATTTTTCGTAGTTTTGATGAGGTAATATTTAGGATGTGTTTCGAACGAAAACCTGAAAACATCGAATAACTGTCTGGTTCATATTCCCCGGTGACAATGAAAATAAAGCTTAATAGCATAATTAAAATTGCAGTAACACTGGCGATACTCTTTTTTCTTTTATGGAAAGTGCAGTTTAACGCTCATGGTTTTGGCGATATTCTTCGTTCAGTCCGTACCGGTTATTTTCTGCTTTCACTATTTGGGGTTGTATTAGTATTGGGGATAAAAAGCTATCGCTGGCGCTTACTTATCCGCAACGAAGGAGCTACTTATTCAGCATACAAAGGATTTGCTGCCTACATGGCATCCGACGCAGTTGGGATTGTTACCCCGGGACGAATTGGCGAAATTGCCCGGCTGTATTACCTTCGGGAAGAAAGTACTATTAGTTTTTACAGCGCTTTCAAAACCATTGTTTCCGACCGTATTTTTGATTTTACCATGTTGGGTTGGTTTGGCTTGTCGGGAATGCTTTTTTATTTCAAAACATTCGGCGATTACCCCGGCTTATATTATGCACTTGGCATTTTGGTGGTGGTAATTGTAAGCTATTTCGTCGCTATTCAATTTCTGGCAATAATACTGAAAAGTAAAAAAGTCAGCCGGTGGCCTGTAGTCAGGTTTATATACGAAAGTTTCCTGGCAGTTCTTGGTAAGCGGGCTCCACAGATGTGGGTTATTACTGTTATTGCCTATATGATGTATTTTGGTTTTTCATGGTTAATAATGCTTTCATTACACTTATCCCCTTCCTACATCGATGTTGTCTTTATCATGAGTATTATGAGCCTGAGTACCATAATTCCATTGTCGGTGGCTGGTTTCGGCACACGCGAAGCAACACTGGTACTTTTATTTGCTTATTACGGATTAGCCAGTGAAACAGCTATTTCGTTTTCGCTTATGCATTTTACAGCGTTTTTTCTTTGGGGAGGACTAATCGGTCTGCTATTCTGGATATTGATGCCTATTTCAATTCAACAGGTGAAGGATGATTCGAAGAGTATATTCCTGTTGTTTAAACCTGAGTCGGAAATAGAATAAGACCTGGAACATACTGGATCAACTTTTCACTGGAAGTTTACTTTTACTAAATTTGCAGGCCCTAATGCCGGAAGTTAAATTTGCTTGACTTTCAAATTAGGTTTGTAACTAGAATAGTCGTAAATATTTATCAGGACATGGTATACATTCATTCCACAGAGAAATAGAAATGGTTAAAAGACTACAGTACACATTTCTTTTCATTGTCCCTCTGGTTTTCCTGATAATTGGATTTAAGTTCGATCGTACCAAATACGGTACCGATCCCGAAAGCGCATACCTTTTTAACGGATTGAATGTTGCCATAGACGAACCGGTCGGTCTATACGACCATCCGGGAATTACAGTCCATATCTATGATGCCATAGTTATTAATTTAACTCATTTTGTGCGCTTCACCAATACCGATCTTCAGACCGATGTTTTGATAAATCCCGAATACTATATTGAAGTATTGCGTCATAGTTTTATTGTGCTTAATACGCTGATATTATTATTGCTGGGCTTCGTAACTTTTTCAGCACTGAAGAATATGTGGCTTGTAATTACATTGCAGATGGTGCCGTTTTTATCCACAACTTTAATTGAAGAACTTTCAACAAAGGTATCGCCTGAACAGTTGCTTTATTCTTCATCCATATTCCTAATCATACTGATATTGAAATATTATGCTTCTGAAAAAAAAGGAAATAAATGGTTTGCAATTGCCTTTGGTTTGTTAGGTGGATTTGGCCTGGCTACCAAGTTTACTTTTCTGCCTTTGCTTATAATTCCGTTTGTTATTCTGCATGGGAATTGGAATAAAATCCTTTATCTGTTTAGTATAATTCCTTCATTTATACTCTTTACGCTGCCCGCTGCTCATGACTATAAGCGAATGTTTCAATGGTTTCTTTCTATCGCCAGCCATACTGGTATTTACGGGCAGGGTAGTAGCGGGATTATTAATCCGGCGGAATATGTGCAAGCTTTAATGAAGATCAGTTTTGCTAATAAAGCTATGTTTTTGGCATTACTGGTAGCTTTTACAACCCTAATTACAATTTTTATTAAATCGAAGAAAAAAAACGAATCCATTAAAAATAGTGAAACAACTTATATCCTGGCTTTATTTTTAGCTCTGGCCGGAAGTATTTTGATGGTGGCAAAACACTACTACAACAATCATTATCTTTTCCCTGCGCTAAGTCTAACTGGTTTGGTTTTTGTGTTTATTTACCTGAATTTTGAAAGAAAGTGGAAGACGAAAAACACAATGCTTTTAAAGTTTTCGCCGCCGGCTTTAGTCGTTATATTTTTAGTATTGGCATTTATCAACAAACCGTACCTAGCTCTTGCTTACGAAGGGTACCGCCTATCCAATAAAAGCACGGATGAAACTATGGCACGGATTGAAAAGGATTATCCAGGATTTGTTAAAACATATTATTATCCCGGATCGTTTAACCCATATGCACAACTTCGCTGGGGAAATGTGTATGCAAAACAGTTACATA
>CAIWMA010000074.1 GCA_903913645.1 uncultured Bacteroidales bacterium
AATTTGACGAAGTTGGAGCTTGCGGGACCGCTGCCGTTATTTCTCCTATCCGCCGTATTGTAGATCCCGAAATGGATACCGAATGGAATTACTGCCTTGATGGCAAAGCTGGCCCAAAATCATCACAACTTTATCAGAGGCTTATTGATATTCAATATGGCGATGCAGAAGATAAATTTGGATGGACAACAGTGGTTGATATTGATTAATCAGGAATATGAAATTTAAAAACGCCGGAAATTTTTCCGGCGTTTTTTTATTAAAGTGAAAAATTGTACTACTTTATTCTTTTGCAATAAATCCGAAAGCAACATCGAGATACGTAAAAACATCTTTAGGAGCGTGGTTACGGTATTCCTTGCTTCGATTGGTTCCAAGATGAACGACTACTGCATTTAACGACGGAATTATAAAAATATACTGACCCAGAATTCCACGGGCATAAACAACCTTATGCTCTTTGTAAGTTAGCATCCAGAATTGGTAACCATAATAATCAAGTGGATTTCCATCTTCTCCTTTCAACCATTTTGCAGGTGTTGTAGCTTGTTTTAAGTATGTTTTTGAAACAATTTGTTGATTGTTGAACTGGCCGCTATCGAGAACCATTTGCCCGATACGGGCAAAATCTGTTGCAGTGCTGTTAAAACAGCAATATGCTTTTTCGACACCGTCAGGCCGGTCAAGGCTCCAAAGTGCAGGATGTTCGGCTCCCATAGGTTTCCATAGTTTTTCGGAAGCATAACCTGATAGCGTTTTACCAGTTATTTTCTCGATTATCATTGAAAGAAGCTGGGTATTGCAGCTTTGGTAATTGAAAATTTTGCCAGGTTCACTCTTAATACTTAAACCAATCATCTGATCAGGAAGATGATTGCCATAATACGCTTTTGTAGTTGGAGAAAAAAGGTTGGAATATCCTTCGTTCCAATCTATTCCTGAACTCATAGTCAGGAGGTCTTTTATCCTGAGATTAAATCCGTTGGTGCTTTTGAAATCCGGCAAATAATCGGTAATTGGCTGATCAAGGCTTTTTATTTTACCTTCGTCAATAAGACAGCCAATCAGAAGGGAAACTATACTTTTTGCAACTGAAAATGAATTGCTTCTAGTTGTATAACTGGCTCCACCCCAGTATTCTTCATGAATGATTTTTTTATCTCGTAATACAACAAAGGCCGTAGTGCCAAAAGTATCGAAAATGGATAGCTGTGCCGGATCAATCTTCTGAATATTATATAATGAATCATGCTGCCAGTGAATACCTTGGGCATTGGGTACTGTCCTGTTCTCAAATATTTTGAAATCGTCAATATTAGGATGGCCATGAATAATAGCGTTACGGACATAGGCAGGAGCAAAAAGCCAGACCAGCAATAAAATCGATAACAGAATAAATAGTATTCGGCTTAGTTTTTTCATAGCAGAGGAGGGATTATATGAATTCAAAAAGCAAAATTCAAAAGGCTAAGTTTAAAAAGCAAGTTCAAAAAAATATGCAACCACTTCATAATCAGACTATTTTCTGTTTTTCAATTAACCCTTTTAAAAGCAATATCGCTTCCATTTCCATTTGCATGGATTGAGCTTCTAATGCTGCTTTTTCGGCGAAATCAGTTTCTGCCGATGCAAAAAGAATACTTCTGGAGGCATTAACCAGAAGTCCGCAATGATCGTTTAAACCAAATTCTGAAACAGCATTCAGATCGCCGCCTTGCGCGCCAACACCCGGTACTAACAGAAAATGATCAGGTACTATTTTACGGATTCCGCCAAGCATTTCAGCTTTTGTGGCTCCCACTACGAACATCATATTATCGGTGGATCCCCATTTAGCGGTTCGCTCCAGCACGTGTTCGAAAAGGCGGGCTTCATTTACATCAGTAAACAATTGAAAATCATCAGAGCCTTTATTAGAAGTTAGTGCCAGTACAATTGCCCATTTGCCGGGAAACGCCAGGAAAGGTTTTACTGAATCTTCGCCCATGTAAGGCGCTACAGTTATGGCATCGAAACTAAATCCGGATGCTTGTTTGTCGAAAACAGCGATAGCATATTGTGTAGAAGTGTTCCCGATATCACCTCGTTTGGCATCAGCAATGGTAAAAACTTCGTCACCCATGTTTTCAAGGTAATTCATCGTCTTTTCAAGACTTTTCATGCCCTTTATGCCGCGACTTTCATAAAAGGCAAGGTTGGGTTTGTAAGCTACTGCAAAAGGAAGCGTAGCATCAATAATTTGCTTATTAAACTCAAAAACAGGGTCTTCAAAAGAGAGAAGATGTTTTGGGATTTTATTCAGATCGCTGTCGAGACCGACGCAGAGAAAGGATTTCTTCTTTTGGATTAGTTTGAAAAGGTCGGAACGGTTCACTTTCGAAAATTTGAAAATTTATGAATTTGTGAATTTGAAAATGTATCCTGTGAAAAGTGTTATCTTTTATTACCGGGGTATTATTCCGTAACTTCCTTCAACCTCTCAGCATTTTCAGCCAGCTGCAGAGCATCGATAAAATCCTGAACCTCACCATCTAAAAATACAGGTAAGTTATACATAGTGAGATTAATACGATGGTCAGTAACACGGCTTTGCGGGTAATTATAAGTACGTATTTTTGCAGAGCGGTCGCCTGAGGAAACCATGGTTTTACGTTTCTTCGAAATTTCATCCAGGTATTTCTGGTATTCCCGCTCAAAAATACGTGCGCGAAGCACCGTCATCGCTTTTTCAAAATTCTTCATCTGCGATTTTTCATCCTGAATGGCAACAACAATTCCCGTAGGTGCATGAGTAAGACGAACGGCTGAATAGGTTGTATTTACACTTTGTCCGCCAGGTCCTGAAGAACAATACGTATCTTTACGGATATCACTAGGTTTAATATCTACATCAAATTCATCGGCTTCCGGCAGAACGGCAACAGAAGCGGCTGAAGTATGAATACGGCCCTGTGTTTCAGTATCCGGAACACGCTGCACGCGGTGAACACCTGATTCGTATTTCAACAGACCATAAACGCCATCGCCTTTCACTTCGAAAATCACTTCCTTAAAACCACCCATGGTGCCTTCAGTCATGCTCACGGGCTCGATTTTCCAGTTTTTACGCTCGATATAACGAGTATACATGCGGTAAAGATCGCCTGCAAAAATGCTGGCTTCATCGCCACCGCTGCCGGCCCTTATTTCGACCACGGCATTTTTAACATCCTGAGGATCCGAAGGAATTAGCAGAATACGGATTTCTTCCTCTAGTTTGTCACGCTGTTCGGTTAACGTATCCATTTCCTCCCTTGCAAAAGCACGCATTTCTTCGTCTTTTTCTTCATCAAGAATCGAATGGCAGGCTTCAATGCCTTCGACAATTACCTTAAATTTTTTATATCCTTCAATGATGGGCTGAAGTTCTTTGTAGTCTTTACTGAGTTTAATGTATGCTTTCATATCCGACATTACGTCAGGGTCATTGATTTGCTTCTCAATGCTAAGGTAACGTTCGTGTATGGCTGCCAGTTTATCTAACATATAATTATCTGATTTTTGCGGGTGCAAAGGTACAAGAAATCGTGGTTGGTTTGCTGATGAATATGAGATTTCCTTTTAGAAGAAAAATGGAGGACGGAAGTGGGATGCTGGAAGTCAGAAGAGGAATCAAGGCATCTTTAACTTTTAGTTGGATATTAATTATTTGATTCGTAATTTAAACTTGCCGTGGGAATTACATTTAGCTTGATTTTTTTGTAAATTAGTAGTCTGTTCCCGATATTAACTTGTAAAATGTTTAAACGACTGATTTTCTGTATTATTCTTATTTTAACGGCAGCTTTTGTTTATCCGCAAAGCAAGCCCGATACTGTACTTGTGGATGAAACCCCAAATTGTGAAACTATTGCTTACAATTCAACCCACCTTATCATGTATTTTTATGCTGTTCATGACTACGACAGTGTCGAAATAGTGTTAAATAACTGGCAATCTGTATGTGGAATAAGTGAACCAATAATCAGGACCCGCATCTTATTTTCGATCCTGGAAAATACTTTTGGTGAAACAATTTATGATTCAACAATAGTGGATTATACACTCAATTATGTAAAGAGGATTGATACAGCAAATGCTGCCGGCTTATACGATAATTATCAGTATTATTTTGGCTTTGTTCCCATCAGGGAGGAATATGATTATTTCACTCAGTGCGTTGCCGATACTTTACTGAATAATATATTTTATGATCCTATGGAACTGTTTTTCAGTGAGATGTATGCGAATGTGCTAATTGATCCGGTGAAAGAAATTCAAAACGATACTATATATAGCAACACCAAATTCAGGTCGTATTACGATAAAAGAGTTAACAAATGGAAGCAAAAAGCCGATCTGAATATTAATCTTTTTACCGGCATATGGGTTCCTTACGGCAATGCCTCGTTGCTCGGAAATCATCCTCTACTGGGAATGCAGGTTGGAGGTCATAAACAAAAAATGACTTATAATTTAACAGTTGCTTTCAGGCTGGGTAAGTCGAAAAATGAATATACGATCCTTAGAGATGGAAATACAGAAACAACAGATAAATTTATGGGCGGGTATATCGGAACTGATATTGAGCGTGAGATTCTAAAGTTTGGGAAAAATGAGTTTGATATACTTGCGGGGGTGGGTTATGATGGTTTTGCATCCTATATGACAAATACTGAAGATGATAATCCCAATAACGATGTCGGGCATTCAATCAGTTCACTCAATACCAATTTTGGACTTGGCTACAGGTATTTTTATTCAAACAAATCCTATATCGGAGTGCAGGGCAAATATAATATTGTGAACTATGTAAATACGGGTGGAACAAATCTTACGGGCGATATCCTGACCATTTCAATATTTTATGGCGGATTTATCAATCACCAGAAAGATTTTGAGCTAAATGAGTTAAGGTATATCAAATAGTACACTTAACTGTCAGAAATATTGTTATTTATAAAATATACAATAAAATGACTGATTTCAATTATGACTCCTATTGCGGGATCTATTGCGGAGCCTGCGACATTATGATGACATATAAAACCGGTAATTCATATAGGCTGGCATTGTTTTGGAACGAAGCAACTGTTAAATCGCTTCAAAAGGGATTGGGGTTAAAATATGATGAAAGTCAACCATTTAAAATAGAATGCCATGGCTGTAAAAGTGATCTGCAGTTTGTTAATTGCAGAGTTTGCAAAATCCGGGATTGTGCTGTAAGCAGGAAAATTGAACATTGTATCGATTGCGAAAATTATCCTTGCAACTTAACTGCAGGAATGAAAAAAAACGAATTTTCACTGCCACATACAAAAGAGAATCATCCTAATATGATGACGATCAAACAGGCAGGTGTTGATCAATGGCTTTCAGAACAGGCAAAGAAGTGGAAATGCCCTGAATGTACTACAAATTTTTCCTGGTATACTTCAAGTTGTACAAATTGTGGAAGTAACCTGGATAAATATTCGTTTAAATTCACAAGTTTTCATTTTATACTGATGAAAATCGAGATTTTTCTTATCCCATACCTTCACAGAAACAAATAAATATTAATGATCTTGAAACTCGCCTTCTATAACCTGGGTTCGCTCACTTATAAAGTGATGTAATCTCGTATTTGAAAACCTATTTCTTCTCAAACTTGTTGATATACATTTCTTTAGAAAATGGCTTCATGTCTTGTGAATCAAACACCTTTTTCAACCCTAATTGTTCGGATTTCAAGGATTTTTTGCCAGCTAGAGGAAGCCCCTGAATTTCGTTTAACGCAACTCTCAATAATGTTTCATTCGGATCACCAAAAGGCAAAAGATTAGCTATATCCTCTTCCGCAGTATAATCAGGAGCCAATCCATCCACAAAATCAGAAACATTATTTTTATTGGCAATTCTCAAAACAATAGGCTGCATGGCCCAATTATCATTTGGATTTACAACTCCATTTGCATCCCAGTCTTTAAGTGTAATTGAGCCGACATACTTGCCTGCGGTATTAATGCCCACATCAAAAATCTGCATATAGGGTTTCAGGCCATTTATCAGAGATTCGCTGGCTGAAGCAGTATTATCAGATGTTATTACGTACAACTTATTTAGATTTAATGTGTTAATCGGTGTTGCAGGGGAAGTGGCAGTCTTGAGAATAGTGCCGGTAAAACTTTCGTTAAGATACGCCGCACCATACTTATTTATAAGATAACTCTCTAAGTTATTGTTATACTGTCTTTTTAGGAAAATATCAGATGTTGATGTCCCATGAATCATACTGGCAAGATATATTGCTGTTTGTACCGATCCGCCACCATTATAACGCAAATCAAGGATAAGTTTATCAATGCCTGCATCTTTAAATTTCTTAAAAACGTTGTTCAATTGTATGTCAAAATCAGCATTAAACCCATTGTAGACAAGATACCCGACTTTGAAATTGCCGACTTGCATTACTGTATCCATTTGAATAGGGTTTTCCTGCATTTTAATTGCGGTCATTGTTACTGATTTCCCATTCAGCGAAATAGCATTCCCTGAAACAGAAGCCATTGATATGGTGTAAGTTAATTTTGTAAACAGCAGTGTCTGGTAGTTATCCACTGTAAGTTGTGTGCCATCTATTTTCATAAACAGATCGCCCCGCTTTATTCCTGCATTTTCGGCGGGTGATGCTTTATAAACATACCTCACAAAACCAAATACATCACCGGTAGTACCGATTCGAGCCAACATGAAGTCGAAGCCCATGGTTTCCGAAATACCCTGGATCCAATTATCGATAATTTGAGAATCATCTACAATAAATGACCATTTATCGATGGTTTTATATTGGTAAAGTAAAGATGTAAACAGTTCGTTGGGGTCAGTGTACTTGTTCAGAAAGGCGTTAAGCGAATCCTGCACCGTAAATCTGTACGGCGAAAGATTCGTAATCTGATCAGCCCATAAATAGTAGTTTTGCAAGCCCGAATAAACGAATTTGTTGACAACCGTGGGCTCTGGAATTACGACTGCTTCAGGTTTAATATCTTTTTTGCAATTTGTCAGTAAAAATATCAGTATTGAAAAACAAGATATTCTGATTAAATATTTTAATGAGTTTTTCATTTCAAACAAATTTTATTAAAATGGGTATGAGATTAATTCTACTATGTATGTAACGTTCAGGTTCTGGTATTGGTTTACTCGAAGTATATTTTTTTTGAAAATAATATAAATAACATATAAATTAATTTCTGGAGAGACGCTTTGAATTGGTGTTTAAGCAATTCAAAAGTAAACTTTAAAGTAATGTTAGCGAATCTAATATTCCAATAGCTCGGAATTTGTTTTGATAGTAAGTTTTTTCCCTTCCCACGATTCGCACCAGCCAACAACCTGGGCCTGGATGCCAAAACTTTCGGAAATAGCAATAATTTCACTTGCAATACTGGCAGGAACATACAGCTCCATCCTATGGCCCATATTGAAAACCTGGAACATTTCATGCAGATCGGTGCATGATTGTTCCTGAATCATTCTGAACAGGGGTGGAATCGGGAAAAGGTTATCCTTGATAATGTGTAAGTCGTTAACAAAATGCAGCACTTTGGTTTGTGCACCGCCGCTGCAATGTATCATTCCATGAATTTCTGCACGATATTCCTGGAGTATTTCCCTGATTACCGGAGCATAGGTGCGGGTAGGAGAAAGTACCAGCTGGCCAACATTCACACCCGGAACTTCGGTTGGGTCTGTTGCTAAAAGGTTTCCAGAATATACAAGCTTTCTATTGATAGCGCGGTCGTAGCTTTCAGGATATTTTAACGAATAGTCATGAGCAAAAACGTCGTGCCTGGCTGAAGTGAGCCCATTACTGCCCATCCCACCATTGTATCCGGATTCATAAGTTGCCTGCCCGAATGAAGCTAGTCCGACAATTACATCGCCTGGTTGAATATTGTTCACAATAATTTCGCTTCGGTGAACCCTGGCTATAACGGTGCTGTCTACAATGATAGTACGTACAATGTCACCTACATCTGCGGTTTCACCACCGGTAGAATGGATTCCGATTCCATTTTTTCGCAACATATTAAGGCATTCTTCTGTTCCTTCTATAATTGCACTTATCACCTCGCCGGGAATCCTGCTTTTATTCCTTCCAATAGTTGACGAAAGTAGTATCCCATCTGTAATTCCGACACAGAGTAAATCGTCGGTATTCATAACCACGGCATCCTGGGCAATTCCTTTCCAAACTGAAATATCTCCTGTTTCGCGCCAATAAATGTAGGCAAGTGACGATTTTGTACCCGCGCCATCGGCATGCATTACACAGCAATATTCCGGATCATTGCCCAGGAAATCAGGAACTACTTTACAGAAAGCATTCGGGTATAATCCTTTATCAATGTTCTTAATTGCGTTATGAACATCGTCTTTACTAGCAGAAACTCCTCGTTGTGAATACCTGTTGGTCATGTTGGGTAATTGTAAAAGTTAATTGTATTTCTGAAAAGGCATAGAGTACAGGATTTCATCAGAGATCCAAATCCCAAGTCTCTTTAACAGGATTAAATTCAAAATTCCCCAAAACCCAACCCCTAAAACCTAACCACTTTATCAGAAACCTACTTCTTGAAAATGATCTGTTTTCTTTCCTTGTCAATAGTGAAAGTTCCAAATCTTTTAAGCACTTTTTCATTCATTAGTACAGGAACTTTCTGTTTTTGTAAAACAGTCGCTTCCAGATCAAACGCTGTTTTTGTGGTTATGTTTATTTCTCCCACGGTGAGAACAGATTTGTCAGCAACCGAATTATTTCCCAGGATTTTTTCAGCGTCGCCCGCGAAATCAGTTTTTCCTATAGCGCCTGATTTCAGCATTTTTAAAATTTGGTCGGACGAAAAACTTAAACCCGGGCCTTCTTCGCCTAATGTTATCTGGGTTGTGTACCCATTTATAACCGCACTGAACGAAAGCGAATTATCTGAATTTGCAGTAAGAGGAACTACATTATCATCGGGATTTATCTGGATAACTACTTTCTGCGTTTGGCTTGGTGTTATTGTACTCGTAGGTTGAACCGGAGGAGTTTCAGCTTTATTAGTTTCAGCAGGAGCAGCAACATTATTTGCCTGAGTTGCTACCACAGTATTTTTTGCATCAACGGGTTTCGAAACATTCTTCGTTTGGTCTGGTATAACAGCTTGAGTTTGGGTGGGCGTTGTTTGAACCGGAATCTGGCTTTGAATCGCTTTATTCTGAGTTTTAGGCACAAAATCTTTACTCAAAATCCTGAATTCTGATCTGCGGTTTAATGAATATGCAGCTTCCTGTGCTGGTTTGGTTGCCAATGAATCAATAAATGACTGTGACAGTAAAGTTCCTGATTTGAAGGAGAAACCATCTTTCACCACATCCTTTGCTAACCGTCGTGGAACACGTTCGCCGTAGCCTTTTGCAACCAAACGATCAGGGTCAATACCGCGGTCTATAAGATAGTTAACTACTGATTCGGCACGTTTCTGCGAAAGTATATCGTTACTTTCATCAGTACCCCTGGAGTCAGTATGCGATGCTAATTCAATAATAATGGTTTCGTTCTCATCCAGAGTTTTTATCAATCCTTGCAAAGAGTCCTGGTATTGAGGCTTCAGGTCCCATTTTGCAAGATCATAAAGGATATCGGGAAGAACAACCGGTTTGTCGGGAATTGGTTCCAATTTAAAGTCGATTGTAAAGTCTTTGCTGGTCTCGAGGCCAACAGTGGTTTCCTTGGCTTTTTTATTTAAATAATTAGCTTTCAGACAGATAAGTTCATAGGTTGTATTTGGCTTAATCTGCAATTTATTGAAACTATAAAAACCTTTTGCATCTGTTTTTGCTTCAACAGAAGTGCCGTTCGATCCTGTGAGCTTTATTACTGCACCCTGGATAAACTGCAATGTTTTGTCATCTTTAACAACACCGGCCAAAGTATAAATAACCGGGGGATTTACAAATGAATAAATATCGTCGCTGCCACGGCCACCCCTGCGATTTGAGGAGAAGAATCCTTTATCTTCTTCTGGATTAAAAACAATTGCAAAATCGTCGCCGGGAGAATTAAGAGGAACCTGAAGATTTACTGGTTTTGTCCATTCACCGTTCGAAAAAGTAGACCTGAATATATCGAGACCACCAATTCCGGGATGCCCGTTTGAAGAAAAATACAAGGAAGTATCGTTACGCATAAAAGGAAACATTTCATCGCCAGGAGTATTGATTACCGGGCCTGCATTTAATGGTCTGCCGAAATTATCACCAGTAGTTTTGCGGGTAGCTACCCAAATGTCTTTGCCACCTTGTCCGTGTGGAAGATTGCTGGAAAATAATAAAGTAAGTTCATCGGGACTGATAGAAGGATTACCAAATACTGTTGTACTATCGCCACCAAGGTCGAGCGCAACAGGTTCACCCCAATTGCGGCCTGCACGACGTGATACCATAATTTTACATCCCAGGAGCTTTCCGACATCGTTGGAACAACGAGTAAAGTACATTTGGTTGAATTTACTGTTCACAGCAGGATTACCTTCATTTGCTTCAGTATTTATAACATTTGCGGTTTCCAGGAGTACCGGTGTTGACCATTGTCCTTTTGGATCAAGTTTCGAAACAAACAGGTCGCTGAAGTTCTGACCTGTCCAGTTATCCATTTCTTTCCCGGTTGCTGCATCACGGGTTGAAGTGAAAATTATTGTATTGTACAACTTATCGGCATATGTAGCTGAAAAATCTGATTCTTTCGAATTTAGTACTTTTTCGTTCTTTATTTTTAATTTAGTCGGGTTATCAATCCATTCCTGGGCCAGCTTGCAGGATAGAGAACCTGTTGCGCCCCGTGGATCAGCAGGAACGGCTTCGGTGTATTTTTCAAAATATATCTTGGCTTCTGTATATTTTTCGTTCGATTTCATTGCCTCAGCCAGGTATAAAAAAACCAACGGGTTGGACTCAGCAAATTTCGTCTTGGCAAGTCTTTTATATGCGGCCTCTGCTTTTTTTGTATTGTTAATTATGCGATAACATTCAGCCATTTGAAAAGAAATCTTCTCTTTATCAGGTTTAGCTTTGGCTTTCGACAATGCCTTTTTATATTTAGTCAGGGCAACATTATATTGCATATTATTGAAAGCATCCTCAGCTGTGCGCAGAGTGCGATTCTGGGCAAAAACCGGATAAGCAGCCAGGCTTGTGATTAGGGTAAAAAGCAGAATACGGATTCTCATATTGTACTATATGAACTGGACGAAAGAAATGTTTAATAGTGAAGTGGTTAACGGTATAGTGATGTGATTTTTATTCGGTTTTAGTGGTTGTATTTTCAATTTTAGGTGCTATCGCATCCGGTGCCTTTTCTGAAACGTTTTCTTCAGCAGCTTCATCAGGAACAGCAGGTTTAACCGGAGTATACATTTCAGCATTTACCTGGGATTTTGTACGATTAAATTCACGGTTGACACTTTCAACCTGATCCTTCACCTGGTTTTGAATTGCACTTATGTCATTGTGTAATCCTTCAGTTTCTTTTTTGAATTCACGGGTAAGATCGTTGGACGCCTTTTTCATCTGGTTCATCAGCCGGCCGGCTTTACGTGCCATTTCAGGCATCTTTTCGGGACCAAAAACAAGAAAAACCACTAGCATTATGAGCAGAATTTCTCCGCCACTCATATCAAGAAACAATAAAACCGGTAGTCCGGACATAGAATGTGTTTTTGAGATTTGATCTACAAAAGTAATAAACTACCTGAACTTAATAGTAAAATATCTTTTAATGTTCACCCAAACGGTTACTTAATTAATAAACCGTAAGTTTTTCCTGCAGAAATTCATTTAGCCGCAAATTTTTTTGTTCCAATATTATCTATTCTGACCAATATCCAAGTTCCTTTTTAGGTCGTAGATTTCAAATCGAAAAAGCTATTCAGGGCTATCCGAAATCTGATTATTTAAAAGCATTATAAATTGCAAAATTTCATATTTGGAATTGTGAATAAGTTAATTTTGCCCTGTTAATAAAATAACAAAGAAGAGCTGAATCTTATATGGAGATTGCCTGTTTTGTTGCTGAGTATCATAGCTTACTCAATATAATGATTTGTTTTAGCTAAGTATTGCAGTAGTAGTTAATAGAATAAATTTCAGAGTTTAAGTAGTTGTTTTAATACAAATCGTGACCGAATACCTTGTTTAACCTCAGTGTAAATATAGCCTATGTCCGCTTCACACGAAAGTCATCACCCCCTAACCCTCAGTGGTGAGCTACGGTTGGAAACCGGTGTTACCATAAATAAATGCTACCAGTGCGGCAAATGCTCCGCCGGTTGCCCGGTAGCAGAGGAAATGGATTTTCCGCCAAGCCTGGTAATGCGAATGCTGCAGACCGACGATCCGAAACATTATGAAAAACTGTTGCGATCCATGTCGATCTGGCTTTGCGTTAGCTGCGAAATGTGCCTTACCCGCTGCCCAATGGAGATAGATATTCCTACCATCATGGACAACCTGAGGCAAAAATCTTTACGGGCTAAAAAAACAAATCCACAGGCTAAAAAAATTATTTCGTTCCACAAATCGTTCCTCGATTCAATCAATATCACAGGCCGCCTGTATGAAATGGGACTGATTGTAGATTACAAAATGCGTACCGGTGCCATGATGCAGGATGTTTTGATTGCACCAAAAATGTTTGTAAAAGGTAAATTAAACCCGGTTCCTGAATTCATAAAGGGAAGAAAAAAAGTTGCTGCAATTTTTAACCGGGTTAAAAAAGATAATAAGGAGGGAAAATGATAAAAGTAGGATTCTATCCGGGTTGCTCCATGAAAGGCGGCGCCCAGGAATACCAGGAATCGGTTACAGCCCTGGCAAAAGTATTTGATATCGAACTGGTTGAAGTTCCCGATTGGAACTGCTGCGGAGCTACGGCTGCTCACAATATGAATAAGGAATTATCGCTCAGTCTGCCTGCCCGCATTATGGCTCTGGCCGAAAAGGAAGGTATTACAGATATCGTAGTTCCCTGTGCCGCATGTTACAACCGGCTTTCGATTGTTAAGCACGAACTGGCTGAAGATCCTTCGCTAAGTTCAAAAGTGGCTTCGATTATTGACCTGAAATACGAAGGAACTACACAAATTCTGAACATTATCCAGTTCATCGATAAATACATTACCGACAGGCTCGAAGAAAAAGTAGTTAAACCATTTGATTACAAATCAGCATGTTATTATGGTTGCCTGCTTGTACGTCCTCATTCCATTCTGAAATTCGACAGGGTTGAAGATCCTCAAAGCATGGATATTCTTGTGAAAAAAGCCGGCGGAAATGCCATCGACTGGGCTTTTAAAACGGAATGCTGCGGAGCCGGAATGTCAGTTTCTCGTACTGATACAGTTGCCAGGTTATCAGGCAATATTATGAAAGATGCAGTAGATCGTCAGGCCGAAGTAGTCGTAGTTGCCTGCCCGATGTGTCACTCAAACCTGGATATGCGCCGCCCGGAAATCAATAAATTCCTTGACGAGAAAATCGATATACCGGTTTTATATATTTCACAGGTTTTAGGACTTGCCGTTGGGATTGATGCTAAAACTCTTGGTTTGAACCGTCATATGACCGAAGTTAATCTGCCAGTGCGGCCAGTGAAAGAACCAGCAGTTGCTGCGGTTCCTGAAAAAGAAGTTATCACTCAAAAAACGGAGGCTTAACCATGTCGCGGATAGGAGTATTTGTTTGTCACTGTGGTGAAAATATTTCAGGCACAGTAAATTGCGAAAAAGTAGCCAAAATAACAGGTGAACTGAAAGGTGTCGAATTCGCCACCGACTATAAATATATGTGTTCCGATCCCGGCCAGACCTTATTAAAGGAAGCCATCAAGGAACATAAACTGGATGGTGTTGTGGTTGCAGCCTGTTCGCCTCGGATGCACGAGCCTACGTTCCGTAAGGCATGCGCCGAAGCCGGGTTGAATCCTTTCCTCTGCGAAATGTCGAACATCCGCGAGCATTGCTCATGGGTGCACCCGAAAGATGATCTAACGACTCAAAAAGCCGAGGACCTTGTAAGGGTAATGGTTGAAAAGGTCAAAAAGAATAAGGCGCTGAATTCAATTAAAGTTCCTGTTACCAAAACTGCTTTGGTTATTGGTGGTGGAATCGCTGGAATTCAGGCTGCACTTGATATTGCCAATTGTGGTCACAAAGTGATCATGGTCGAAAGACAGCCATCCATAGGCGGTCACATGTCGCAATTATCCGAAACTTTCCCTACGCTTGACTGCTCGCAATGTATACTTACACCACGAATGGTGGAAGTTGCGCAGCATCCGAATATTACGCTTCACACTTATTCAGAAGTTGAAAGTGTTGATGGTTTTATCGGGAACTTCAAAGTGAAGATTCGCAAAAAATCAAAAAGTCTGGATGAACATCTTTGCACTGGCTGCGGTCTTTGTACCACAAAATGTCCTCAGAAGAAAATACCAAATGAATTTGAACGTGGACTTGGAATGCGTCCGGCAATTTATGTGCCTTTCCCTCAGGCTGTTCCCAATAAACCTGTAATCGACCGTGAACATTGCACCTATTATATTAAAGGCAAATGCAAGATTTGCGAAATTGTATGCCCCACCAAGGCCATCCGTTTCGACCAGGAAGATGAAGTAATAGATGTTGCCGTTGGCGCTATCGTTATGGCTACAGGATTCGATGTTCTGAAAACCGATTATTTCCCTGAATATGGATATGGAAAATATGCTGATGTAATCGATGGGCTTGCATTTGAACGCCTGGCTTCAGCTTCCGGTCCGACACAAGGCGAAATACGCAGGCCATCAGACGGTCAGATTCCTAAAAAGATTGTTTTCGTTGCCTGTGCCGGATCACGCGATCCTGCAAAGGGAATTGAATATTGCTCGAAAATCTGCTGCATGTACACTGCCAAACATGCCATGCTTTACAAACATAAAGTTCATGATGGAATTCCTTATGTTTTCTATATGGACATCCGTGCAGGCGGTAAAAATTATGAGGAATTCGTCCGCCGCACTATAGTTGAAGACGAAACCCAATATATCCGCGGACGTGTTTCAACCATTTACGAAAAGAACGGAAAACTGATCGTAAAAGGAGCCGATACCTTGATGGGTGCCCAGCCTGTTGAAATTGAAGCCGATATGGTAGTCCTGGCAACAGCCGGAGTTGCTAACCATGGCGCTGAAGAACTGGCTCAAACGGTTCACATCTCATATGATCCTTATAAATTCTTTGCTGAAGCTCATCCCAAACTGAAACCTGTTGAAACCAATACTGCCGGTATTTTCCTTGCCGGTGCCTGCCAGGCTCCGAAGGATATTCCGGAGTCAGTAGCCGCCGCCTCCGGCGCTGCCGTAAAAGTTGCTGCTTTATTCAGTAACGATCTGTTAACGCGCGATCCGTTGGTTGCTGTAGTAAACCGTTCTGCGCCTCCGGTTTATTCTCAATGCGTGGGATGTTTCCTTTGCCAGAGTGTTTGCCCTTACCAGGCTATCGAACGCGAAGAAATCAAAAACAGGAATGGTGAAGTTATAAAAACGCTTGCAAGGGTGAATGAAGGCCTTTGCCAGGGATGCGGAACCTGTGTTGCTCTTTGCCGTACCAAGGCTATCGACATACATGGATACTCGAACCAGCAGGTTTATACAGAAATTATGGCGTTGTTGAATGACTAAAAGTGAATGGAGAAGGATGACTATATAGAGTTGTTAGAAGATAGAATGCAGAATTAAGAATACAGAATATGAAATTAAGAAGTTAGAATGCTTTGAATAAGGTAATTACTGAGAAATTAGAAAGGAAAAATATGCCGGCAAAGAGTTTTCAGGATCTAATCGTTTGGCAAAAGGC
>CAIWMA010000075.1 GCA_903913645.1 uncultured Bacteroidales bacterium
GCACTATTTCCCTCCCGTGCTTTTAATGCTTCCGGCACCATCTCCACTGATTCAAGCCAATACCTGGTAACTGCCATTGATATAACAATGTATGACAATAGATCAGAAATACTCAGGCAAATTTAACACGGAAGAAAGTTTAACCCAGATAATGCAATCGCGTAACCAATAAACCAAATCGCACTTAATCAGTTCATTAAAAGCATTGACAAACAGATATAAGCCATAGATTCCGCAGTTTACACTGACAAGTTTTCATTGCTTGCAATCAAATGATATTTGAAAAACTACTGAATGCAGTTTAAATCTGCGTAATCTGTGGATAAAATGTCTTTGATCATGCTGAACAGTTTTACCAAATCTATTGCTTTTCAAATCTAAAATGTAATTTGGGTTAAATTATCATGCTCATATAGCGTTTGCACTGATTTTGACAGGACATATATTCAAATTGCTCAATTCGAAGCAGTTAAATTGATGTTTAATTGGCCTTAATTTCAATCACCTCTATTCAGGCAATGAATTGCAATTTGCGACTTATAACTTCATCCCACAATTTACCGGAGGCGGAAAGATTCAGGATTTAGTCCTGACGCAGAAATAATTAAAAAGAGTAATAACATGGAGCGCATCAGTGATAGAGCACGCATCTTAGGCTGCCACAATGTACATTACCGGTTATTATGTTCCTTGCGGCTATTCCGTAATTCAGGTATTTATAATCACCACCTCCGGTTGGGAAAACCATACGGATAAATAAAACTTTCAAATACCAATGCTTTGAATTTTGACACATATGTTTTAATTAGCTCACAATCAATTATATTGTTATTAAATAGAAGGATGAAAACCTTAATATAATTTTATATTTGCAATCGAATAATATTATATTTTTGAATCGAATTTCAAAACAATCGGGTTTGACGAAAACCGTTAACAGAGTAGTCATTTAAAAAAATTGTACTTATGCATTTCTTAGCTGTTTCTTTACTGGCGATTCTTGCAGGCACGTTGTTGTTGGCAAAAACAAAAAAGGAAGAACTTGGTAAATTCTTTACTTACATTTCCTGGTTCTTTTTGGTAGTAGGTTTCATTTTATTCATTGGATTCATTACCGGTGGCATTTGCAGAATGTCACATGGTTGTAAGCCAGGCCAATCCAATTGTCACCATGGCATGATGATGCAAGGCTGCCAACCTGGAATGCACGATGGTAATTGTTGCTCCGAAGGCATGGGAAAAGGTTCCTGCGAAAAAAGTGAAAATTGTATGAAAAATGACAGCACCATGAAATCCTGTCCTGAACACTCAAAAGCAGATACAACTAAATTGTGCTGCCCAAAATCAAAGCCAGAAGTAAAGACTAAATGAACTGATCGCTTGATAGTTAAACGATCCTGAGTTTTTCAACTCAGGGTTTTTTTTGTGTTGTTGCTGAAGTTAGACCGAAATTGTGCTGAAATGAATGCATTTCACAATAAAAATGGTTGTATAAATGCCTTTAAAAGCAAAAAACACCTACAAAATTAATTGTAAGTGCTTGATAATCAGTGACCCCGTCAGGATTCAAACCTGAAACCCCCACATCCGTAGTGTGGTACTCTATTCAGTTGAGCTACGGGGCCGTTATGAGGGTGCAAATATACAACTTTATTTATTTTAGCAATCTTAATAAAGTTATTTTTGCGATAAATTTCGAAAACCGGCGTATGAATAACAATGATTTCCTTACACACATACCTTCGATGGCTGCCGAACTGCCTTTTGCCATTACAGTTTGCGATACAGAAGCAACCATACTCTACATGAACGACCGCTCAATCAGCACATTCCAGAAATACGGCGGCGCAGATATTGTTGGCACCAGTTTATTTAAGTATCACCAGGGTCCTTCGGCCCTGAAATTGCGCGAACTGCTCGACACACAAACAAAAAATGCCTACACCATCGAGAAAAACGGAATTAAAAAAATGATTTACCAGTCACCATGGTTTAAAAATGGAGAATTTGCAGGGCTGATTGAACTCTCACTGGAAATACCGATGGAAATGGGGCATTTTGTGAGGCAATAGTTGGGGAGTGAGGGACGAAGGGACATAGAGACTGAGGGACGAAGAGACTGGAGGACGAAGAGATGGAGGAATTGGGCGATGGGGCGACTGAGTGATTGTGTAATTGTGTAACTAAGTGAATGTCTGACAGGCGATAAGGTGAAATCCTTTAATTATCTTCAGAGTCATTCCACCGTTGGGTGCGGTCTGCCTTTTTACCGGAAATCGCTTTCTTACTTTCGATGCGCTTCAGCTTTGAGCTCCTGGTTGGCTTGGTAGCTATGCGTTCTTCATCTGTTTCAAAGGCTTTTTCCACTAGTTTAAAGAATTTCTCAGTAACAAGCTTACGGTTTGCCAGCTGCGTCCTTTCACGGCCGGAACTTATCCTAAAGATACCGTGCTTTGAAATACGGGTATGAAGTTCAGATAAAAATATACTTTTATGCTCCTGGTCTAAAACACTAGATTCCAATACATTGAGCAGCAGTATCACCTTGGTAGAAACCTTATTCACATTTTGGCCACCGCTTCCGCTGCTGCGCGTAGCCTCGAAACGGCATTCAACCAAAAGTGCATCTATATCGGGCAAATTAGCCATAATTCAATAAAATCAAGACTGACATTGGAAGATTATTTTCTTGCAGCCACACTGCAAATGTCAGAAAAGAAAGTGGTAATTCAGTAAGATTTCTCTAACATATCTTAGTACTAAGTTTCTTATTCAGGGAAAGCAAATCCGCGCGGGATAATTCCTGCCGGGATAGAATCAACTACCGAACCATCTGTAGCTTTCAGTCGGAGCACAATTCCGCTACCTACATAGTTCTTAGGATCAGACACATAAAGATAACCTGTTTTATTTTCGTAGTCCAGCGAATAAAATGACCTTGATCTGATCAATTCAGGTGAAGCACCGGCCAAAGTAATATTGAAACGGTATACGCCATAATTATAAAGAAAATAGACCATCGACTTTTGTTTGTTAATCACAAGTTTCTCAGGGTGAATATCATTAGAAGCGAATTTATACGTAAAATCAACGTTTAATGTGTTCGGATCAATCCGAATCAACCTGCCAGGTGTATCTCCGGCCTGTGGCCATCCTGTATATCCTTTGCCCTTACAAAGAACCCATATCCTGCCGTTTCCGTCTGCCACCACAGCCGATGGCACATCACCCACTTTTATCGTTTTAACCACCTTATCCGTTGCAAAGTCGATAACAGTAATTGTGCTGTCGACGCTGAAACCACCGGTATTCGCCACATACACATAACTGCCCGATTTCAGCATTGCATCCGGACCGGTTCCTGCCGGAATCGTTTTACTAATCGCATTCGAAACCAGATCAACAATTGCCACATTGCCGATCCAATCTGATACATAAGCTTTGGTTGCATCAATGGCGAGGAACTGAACCGGATTTACCAGGTTTTTTATTGTAGCTTCCGATTTAAACGTAGCAATATCAACCACTTCAACAGTTCCGGCATTATTCACAACGATATATCCCTTTCCATTATAAATAGCCATACTTTGAGCTATATTGCCAAGCGGGCGGCCATTTACCATTTCAAAAATATCCTGTTTCACCAGGTTGCTGTCGGGATTAAAGTAAGTTATGGTTCCTGTTCCGGTTTGAAATGGGCCTTCATTTACAATAAACACTCCATTACTGAATGCGCCATTTTTTGAATTATCTTCAACTTTTGTGCATGATGTTGATATAAAAATAACTACAAGAGTCAGAAAAAGCAGTATGGTTTTAAGTGTTTTCATGAAGGGCATGGTATTAATTAAATGGATATTAGCAGGTTAATTGAAAATGATATTCCAGGTTCGGGATAATAGAGGACAGATTGATACGATTTATTCATCAGATTCCGGATTTCCGCCTGTAGCCTGAAACTTGATTTGTTTAATTTAAAAGTGCCGCCAGCATAAAAATCAAGAAGAGAATAAGATGGAAGTGATTTTTGGTTGTCGCTCTGAACATAGCGTTTGCCTGTAAGTGAATAGGAAAACATGGTGTAATATTTACCTCTCCCGGCATAAAACGTTTCGACAACTTTATGCAAAGGGATATAAATCAGCTGTTTATTTTGAACATCAGAACCGTTTAAGGAAGTTTCCCCGTAGGTGGAGGGTGTATAATTATATCCAAACCGGAAATATCCGTTAAAGCCATACATCTGAAAATCCGTTTTTGAGGATATTTCGACGCCACGGCTCCACACTTTCTGCACATTCTGCGGCGACCATAATACGGCGTCGCCAGGAACCCATTGTATCAGGTTATTGATTAGTAAAGAATAAATATCAATGCCGATTTTGGATTGAATATTCCCGCCGCTATGGTAGGTATATGCTCCGCCTGCCTGTAGGTTCCAGCTGCTTTCGGGAAGCAGGTCCGGTTTGCCACCCGGAATCCAGAACCTATCGTTCATGGTTGGTATCCGGAAATTCTTTGAAACGCCAAAATTGCTTGTTATACGCGCTGAAACAGGTATTTCAATATTAAATGACGGACAAAACGGTATTTTAAATCCTTCCGAAAAATCCTGGCGTAAGTTCAGTACACCCTTAATCCCAGTTTCCGGATGCAAATAAGCCAAAGCAAACCATATAGATCCTTCTTTCTGATATTCCAATCCTTCATAATAAGGAACATCAGCACGGATTAAACGTGTTGAAACACCAGCACCCATTGTAATTTGTTTGCTGAAATATCTTTTATATTCAAATTCCGCTTGCAGCGTATTTAGATGATATAATTCATCGATCAGTTTATTTTCGCTCTGATAATGTTCTTTTTCATCAACAAAAGCTGACCTTACTAAAAAAGATTGTTTCACACCGGTATACGTCCATTGTAAAATGCTGCGGACAGCCTGGTCCCATTGCTGCTGATCGCTGGCAGCCATTGTCATTGTGGGAGGAATCTGCCGGTCGGTGGTTTGATACCATATTCCTGCAGAAAGGCGTTGCTTCCGGTTCAGAATGTATTCAGCCTGGTGAATAGTTGATATTGATTTCGACTCCGCATGTTCAAGACGTTTTCGGTTGCCAAAGTAGTCGGTATATTTAAAATTATTTTGATTCCAATCTCCTACAACCGAGCCCGTATACGCGAAGCGACTGCTGCCTGCGTTTAATTTTATTCCGCCGGTCATTTTCCCAATACTGGACCCTGAAAATAATATGGAGGTTTTCATTGGTTTTGAAAACTTCATTGCACTCGACAGGTTCAGGCTCCCGCCCATTACTCCTGAGCCAAGCAAAGCACCTGCTCCGCCAGATTGCAGAGAGATATCGCTGAATTCGAAAGTCGATATCCGCGACAAGTCTGTCATCCCCATGTTGGGTTGCGTGAGGTTTAATCCATTCCAAAAAACTGCAGACTGTGATGAATTCGTACCTCTTACGGATAAAGTAGAAACTCCTCCAGGACCGTATGATCTCAGAAAAACGGGAGATTGTTCCGACAGTAGCATTGCAATGCTTGCTCCCTGGCGGATGTAAAGTGCTGTAGTGTCTATCTTTTGAACTTTCAGACCTGCAGAAAAGGGGGTGGTTTTATCCGCCGTTATTTCAACACCTTCGATAGAATGAATAGTATCGTATTGCTGGGCTGAAATTTTCAACATCAGGCAAAAAAACATAAAAAATACGACTACCCGTCTCTCCATACGTTCTAACATAAATTACGGGTATACAAAAGACAAAAGACCAAATTCCACAAAAGCGGAAATTCGTCGCTGCTTTTAACCCGAAAGCATTGAACAATAACACATCGGCAGGTCTTCTGACTCACTCCCCCTTTCCGGCGCCTTCCCATGATATGCTAATATCAAAGTGGCATAAGGATTGCCGGTGGGCAAAATTGGAGTTTACAGCAGCGGGACTGTTCAGGATTTTCACCCGATTCCCTTTTCAGGCATACCCATTGCAAATGGGATGCACACCGTTGATGCGGCAAAGGTAAATCAATAAATAAGACTATTACAAATAAAAGATTTGAACAGAGGTGTTGATAAGTTATATTCCTATGCGTTATCAACTTCGTCAACAGGGATAAAATGTTCTATTCCCGGGTAATACCATTTCTCACGGGCTACATCCTTCGGGTAGGTATAATAATGCATCAACGATTCAGCACCAAGTGTACCATCATTCAGGTAAAGGCCAACTTGTATAATGGCAATATTGCGTTTCATTTCCAGTAGTTTTGCACGAAGCCTGAAAGGAGCCTTGTCCATTTCTATTGGTTTAAGAAGTTTAACTTCCATTTTAGACGTTACACCAGCTGTTTTCAACTTTACCAGTACAAACCAGCCTGCTATTTCGTCCATGAGTGTAGCCTGAATACCGCCGTGCAAAACGCCAACCCATCCCTGGAGATGATTTTCAGGTTCCCAATCACTAAGCACTTCGTCACCTTCCATCCTGAAATGCATTCGCAATCCCAGTTCATTATCAGGCGCACAGCCAAAGCAATTGTATCCTTCGAGTTTATGAAATGGATTTTTGATATTTATGGATGTCGACATTTTGAAATTTTATTAATTGTGTTGTACAAAAAATGCCTGGAATTATCAGGCATTTCCATTCACATCTATAATAGCAGGCTATTTGGCAAAACCTTTAGTAAAGGTAGTTGTTTTTATTACTTTCCCGGTTGCATCAAATTCCAGCCATTTTCCTTCTTTTACACCCTTCACGTAAGTTCCCTGCAATTTCGCTTTTCCTTCTTCATCATAATCTTTCCAGCCGCCATTTAATTGGCCTTTGATATAGAAGCCTTCTGATTTTAGCTTTCCGGTCTCGTAGTATTCCTTAAAAAATCCATTCTCCAGATTATCAGTAAACTCCTGTTCGGTCATAATTTTTTTGCCGGCATAATATGTTTTTTGTATACCCTGAAGCATGTTATTCACATAATTATACTCAGCAACAGGCTCTCCGCTTATTAAATAGAAATTGGAAGGACCATTCTTGATATCATCTTTGTATTCAGACTCTTCCATTAGCTTTCCGGCTGAATTTTCGTAATAAGTTTTCTTTTTGCCATTAATCTTTCCGTGAACATAATCTATTAACGAAGCTGGATTAGTACCATAGAAAAACTTCTTAGCTGTTCCTTCTATCATATCATTTATATAATACGTTTCGCTCACCAGGTATCCACGCGCATCTATTTCAACTGCTATTCCCTCTCGCTTTCCTTTGTTATAATTATCGATATGCAGGAGTTTTCCGTCGGCTGCATAGGAAGTCCAGCAGCCATCTTTCAGATCATCAGTAAATGTGCCTTTTGAAGTTCCGGCAGGAGTTTTTTCTTCCCATAAACCTTGCTTTTTGCCATTTGCATCCGTTTTATTTGGCGCATTTTGTGCAAAAACCAATGAAATTGAGAATACCATCAACAAGCAAACAAAAAGAATCTTTTTCATTTTAGTCTGAATTTTAGGATTTTTAAATATATGATTTAAATAGAGGTTTTCAAATTTAAGTGCTGAGAACAAAGTGCTAAGTAGTGATTGCATAGCAACTAGTGTTTTATGCTGATTGCCTTGGAACTATGACCTTTGAACTAAAAACTTTCTCTATTATGCCACAAAATTAAAGTATTTCTAAAAATATATTTAACAGAAACCTATACAATTTCACCATATAAATCGAAAGCATCAGCTTCAGTAATTATCGCAGTGTAAAATTCGCCAATTTTCCGTTTAGCTGCACTGTTTATCAAAACTTCATTATCCACTTCAGGAGAATCGAATTCGGTGCGACCGACAAAAAAATCTCCTTCAAGGCGATCTATCAGAACTTTGAATGATTTACCAACTTTCAACTGGTTTAATTCCAATGAAATACCTTGCTGAATATCCATGATTTCCGAGGCACGGCTTTGTTTGACTTCTGCCGGAACATCGTCGGCCAAACCATAAGCAAACGTATCTTCTTCATGGGAATAAGTGAACACTCCTACCCTGTCGAACCTTGTATCGCGGATAAAATTCTTTAATTCTTCAAACTCTGCTTCTGTTTCTCCTGGATAACCAACAATAAATGCAGCTCTCACTACAGCTTCGGGTAATTGCTCCCTGAACTTTGCCATCAGGTTGTATGTACCGGCTTTATCCACCCCACGTCGCATGCTTTTCAATATCCGGTCGCTGATGTGCTGAAGAGGAATATCCACATAATTACAAACATCAGGCCGCGAAGCCATTACGCCAAGAAGTTCATCCGGAAAGGTTGTAGGAAAGAGATAATGAAGGCGAATCCAGGTGAAAAGTTTCAGTTCCGAAAGTATTGTTACCAGTTCGGGAAGCATCTGTTTTTTATACAAATCGACTCCGAAATACGTAAGATCCTGCGAAATAAGTAAAAGCTCCTTTACGCCTTGCGCAGCCAGTTTTTTAGCTTCATCAACAATATCTTCAATCGGTCGCGAAATATGCTTCCCGCGAATGCCGGGAATAGCACAGAAGGAACAGCTACGGTCGCAGCCTTCGGCGATTTTAAGGTATGCAAAATGATTCGGAGTGGTAAGGAAACGTTCGCCCAGCAAATCTTTACGGTAGCTGGCACCCATTCGTGTAACAATTTCGGAAAGATCGCGGACTCCGAAATATTCATCCACTTCTGGAATTTCTTTTTGCAGAGGTTCCTTAAACCGTTCAGAAAGACAACCCATTACATAAACCTGTTTCAGTTTGCCGCTTTTTTTCGCGTCAATAAACCCAAGGATAGTTTCTATCGATTCTTCCTTTGCATCGTTTATAAAACCACAGGTATTAATAATCACTGAATCCTCACGGCCTTTTTCTCCATCACGAAGAACACGGATATTATTCAGCTTCAATTGGCCCATCAGGACTTCGGAATCAACAGTATTTTTTGCGCAACCGAGAGTTACAACTCGAATGGTATGACGAGGTACTGACATTTGAGAGAGTTAGTTTTTTTTGAAGAAAGAGTTTTGAAAGGGCGAAGGGCGACAAGGAGAAGGGCGACAAGGTTAGCCACTTCGGAACCTGAGTCTTAAACTGATTATCTTATTAAGAGAAGAGTGAATTCACAAACTCATTCTTATCAAAAATCTGTAGATCCTCCATTTTTTCGCCTAAACCGATAAACCGGACAGGGATTTTAAACTGATCGGAAATTCCAATAACTACGCCTCCTTTGGCTGTGCCATCTAGTTTGGTAAGAGCAAGACTGGTTACTTCGGTAACAGCGGTAAACTGCTTTGCCTGCTCAATAGCATTTTGCCCGGTAGATCCATCAAGTATCAGTAAAACTTCCTGCGGAGCATCCGGAAGAACTTTCTGCATCACTTTTTTGATTTTGCCCAATTCATTCATCAGGCCTACTTTGTTATGCAAGCGTCCGGCAGTATCAATAATAACAACATCAATATTTCGGTTTACTGCAGAAGTTACAGTGTCGAAAGCCACAGCAGCAGGGTCGGAACCCATTTCCTGTTTTACAATGGGAACGCCGGTGCGATCGGCCCAGATACTTAACTGATCAATAGCTGCGGCACGAAATGTATCGGCGGCACCTAAAAGCACACTTTTACCGGCTTTTGTAAAATGATATGCCAGTTTGCCGATGGTGGTAGTTTTACCAACACCATTCACGCCTACAACCATAATTACATAGGGAGTATCACGTTTCGGAAAATCGAAGCCGACAAATTCTTCGGTATCGTTTTCGGTAAGTAAAGCGGCAATTTCTTCTTTCAATAAGCCGTTCAGTTCGCTGGTTCCTAGGTATTTATCACGCGATACACGCTCCTGGATACGGGAAATTATTTTTAAAGTAGTTTCAACACCCACATCCGAAGTAACAAGGATTTCCTCCAGGTCGTCGAGTACATCGTCGTCAACACGCGATTTACCTGCAATGGCTTTGGTGAGACGCGAAAAAACACTGGTACGCGTCTTCTCAAGACCTTTATCCAGAACCTCTTTTTTCTCTTTGGTGAAAAACGAAAATATTCCCATTGTTCAGATTTCTAATTTATTCAATTAATTAATTGCAGGCAAATAAACATATCTAAAAGTTCCAATGTTCAATTGTTCCAATGTTCAATTGTTCAATTGTTCAAAGATAAGCTTATTCAAATGCATTACGATCTTCCCAAAACCGAAAAAGCTTTTCCCCTAAAGAAAAAGCTTTCCGTAAGAAACAGAATTTCGTAATTATTTTTTAGCCAGGAAATCTTTTACAAGCTCGTTAGCTACGATGGTTTCTTTGAACACGTAAGCACCGGATTTAGGTGAACGGGCCATACGGATAACTTTTGCATAATCCTTACCACTTGTGGTACGCAGGGTTGCAACAACTTTCTTTGCCATGGTATCTTATTATTTAATTTCGCGGTGAACAGTTACTTTCTTTAATATCTTGTTGTATTTCTTAAGTTCAAGACGCTCAGGCGTATTTTTCTTGTTCTTAACGCTTACGTAGCGCGATGTACCGGGCATTCCGCTTGTATTATGCTCTGTGCACTCCAGAATTATCTGTACCCGTGCTTCTTTGCTCTTCTTAGCCATTGGTTATTCATTTTTATTACAGGGGTGCAAAAGTATGTAC
>CAIWMA010000076.1 GCA_903913645.1 uncultured Bacteroidales bacterium
GTCGGTACCACCACTTGCATTGATGTTAATGCGGGTAGATGGTGCATATTTAGAGAATGTTTCCCGATAATAATCATGGTCAGGGTACATGTAATTTAAAACATTGGCTTTAGTTGCATAATCCGGATCGCTTTTAGCAAGACCTGCCAGCGGATTGGCATATTTATCCATTACCGACTGAGAAAAGGGTAGTGGGGAACTATTGTCATTTGCAGATGCTTCATTCCGTAGTTTCATATAGTCTACTGAATGAAGACGTTCAGGTTCGCGAGTCAAGGAGGTGAAACTCTGCAAAGAATTAATTGTTAACACTGCTTTCCCTTCAACACCACGTCTGGTAGTAATAAGGATAACACCGTTGGCACCACGTACCCCAAATACAGCAGTTGCAGAAGCATCTTTTAATACGGTCACAGATTCTACTTCATTGGCATCTATTGTACGTATATTATCCCTGGGAACTCCGTCTATTAAAACTAACGGAGCTGTACCATTTGTTGTTGCGGCACCACGCAAATACATTGTTGCATCATCACGCCCAGGCTGACCACCCGCTGACTGAATAGCAGTCAAACCAGGCAATCTGCCTTCCAGTGCAATTGCCAAACTTCCCGCATTACTTTGTATTAATTGTGCCATTGGAACAGAAGCCACAGCACCCGTAACGGATACTTTCTTCTGCGTTCCATAAGCAACCACGACGACTTGCTCCAGATCAACTACAGACTCCAGCAACTTAACATTAATAACACTCTTTCCGGCTATCGGAAATTCCTGCGACAATAAACCAACAAACGAATAAACAAGAACAGCTCCTTGCTCCTTTTGAATCTTGATTTGATACATTCCTTCTGAATCTGAAAGCACACCATTGCTGGTTCCTTTCTCAACAATTGTTACACCGGGGATTGGAGCCCCGTTAGCATCGGACACTTTACCTTTTATTTGAGAAAATAGCTGTTGACTTAACATCAGCAATAAGCCAAATAATAGCATTTTTTGCCAAAGCTTCCCTTTAGTTCGGTTCATACGCGAATTAGTTTAAAATTTGTGGTTTAACAGCAATATCAGCCCCTCTTCCGGCCGGAAGCAGGAAAAGGGTGATAAGTATTACAAGTACAACATGTTTTTTAATATTCACCTTCGTTTTTAAGAATTATATCAGTTTTATTTGCTGCACGATCGATTTGTTGCCTGAGGCCCTGGCTTTCCTTGCTTTCAACCAGGTTGAAGTATTGAAAAGCAATGGCTATATAAATTATAGGAAGCAGCATAGTAGCTCCAATAGACATAAAGCTCAGGAAAAGAACCTTGCTCGTTTCGGAAACAGTAACAGATTGGTGCATCAAACGGGGGTATGCCGATATAATGGCCAGAATCATATTAATAACAAATTGTAGAAGAACTACTATTATGCTGATAACCATAAGCAGACCAAATGTAGACCACCATTTCCCTCGGATCAAAGAAATGCTTCTCCATATGCTTTTAACGATGGATTTGTCTTCTGCCATTAGTATTACTGTAACTAATGATAATGATACAGCCAGGAATATTCCGGGAATAACAAATAGTACACTGGCAATAGTTACAAGCATTGCTGTTATAATGGTTGCACCTAAAACCTTCCCAATTTTCATCAACGCCCTTTTAAAGACTTTTCCACAAGTGATTTCCAGGTTCCCATCAAGATATTCGTTGATATATGAATAAATAAGTGTACTTAACCAGGAGCCGGCAATCATATAAATCAGAAAGAATACCACTAACGTCACAAATGAACCGGTCGGATTCTGGTTATCCGGTACAATCTTTATTAATATTATGATATACCTGAATAAGAGAATTCCGGCTATCATAATTGGCGCTCCCATCAGGAGCAGGCAGAGACTCAGACTTTTAAAATTCTGCCGTACAAACTGAAACGTAGCGTTTACTTTCTCTCCAAAGTCACGTTCTTCGCGAAGATTGATCCATTCGATCATAAAAGTCAGTGTTTTTTATAGTAAGTAAATTAATCTGATACCCGAAGTGTGCCAAAAAATGCAGAAAGCGAAAGTTTATTTCATAAAAAACAAAACTATTCGGAACAGGCCAGAAATTTCTACAGTTTCTAGTATTCACCTTCATTTTTAAGTGTTGTTTCCGGCTGATTGCCGGCCATATCAATTTGTTGTTTCAGTCCAGCACTTTCCTTGAGTTCGACCAGGTTGAAATATTGAAATGCTAAAGCAATAAATATCAATGGATACAATAAAGTAATACCAATGGAGCTGATAGCCTGCGTAAGTATAGTAAAAGCATCAAAGCTTGCCATGTTCCCATGCAAAGCTTTAGGAATTGCCACGGCCAATGAAGGAATATTAAATACAATCTGCATAAGTCCGACTATAATTCCCATTACAAACATTAATCCAAACGTGGACCACCATTTCCCGCCTATCAGGCGTATGCTCCTAGGAATACTTTTAAAAGGGGAATCGCCTTCAATAACAATAATTGTTGACACAAAAGAAACCGCAACTGCGAGGTAAATACCTGGTATTACTACCAATAGCATGCCTAACATCGCAAGTATACTTGATGCTATTGAGCCTACAATTACAAGCCCGATTTTTTTTGAAGCTCTGCTAAAAACCTGCCCGGGTGTAATTTCACGGTTACCATCAAGGTATTCAGCTATGTATGATAAAGTAACTGTTAACAGCCACGAATAGGCTACCAGGTTAATGAGTATAATGGCAGCTAAAAAACCAAAGAAACCACTTGGCAACATTTCAAGTGAGGTTATTCTGCCCACCTTCTGATCCAGCTGATAATACGCTGTTAATAATGTTCCGGCAAGCATTAGCGGTGTTCCCAAAAAGAGAAGGCTGAGGCTTAAGCTTTTAAAATTCTGTCTGGCAAACAGGAACGTTGCATTAAATTTTTCTCCAAAGTCGCGTTCTTCGCGAAGATTAATCCATTCAGTCATAACTGTTGGTTTTTTTAGGGTTGTTGTATTTGGTGGATAAACGATAAGGAATCAATATAAAGTAAGTGAATACTAACGCTAATGAAAAAAGTATTATGCTGCTGCTAATCCACACAGGCATAAAAGTATGTCTTGTAACAAAACCTTCCAGGAAACCGGCCAAAATAAAGAATGGCACCAGCGAGATAACCATCTTAATGCCATCGGAAGCACCTTTTCGAAATGCATAACCACGGGGAAACGAACCAGGAAACAAAATACTGTTGCCCAGCACAATCCCGGCGCCACCAGCTATGATAATCGAGGTGATTTCGAGCGTTCCATGAACCCATATTGATAATACAGAAGTAAAAAGCAGGCCTTTCTGGTAAAAGAAATATTGGAATGCGCCAAGCATAATGCCATTGCTCATCAGCAGAAAAATGCTTCCCGCAGAAATCATAATACCGGCAACAAAAGCAATAAAGGAAACCTTGATGTTATTGGTTGTAATAAACAAGAATGAACTTGAAGCATCGTAGCTTTTGTAAATGGCCATGGGATCGCCTTTCCCGATATTATCCAGTGTCTTGTTCAGATACTCATCGCCGAGTATGAGCCTGACAAAGGTCTCGTCGTTGGCAGCCGAAAAAATTCCGATAAGTATTCCCAGCACAAAAAACATAACTGAATAAATAAGCTGTTTTTTGTGTTCAGCTAACAACAAAGGGATTTCTTTTCCCCAGAAACTCAGGAACCTGCCACGGTCAAGTTTCCGGTTTTTATATAAGCGCATAAACTTAAGGCTTGTGAGCTGATTCAGGTACGATTCAGTTTTTGAACCGGTGTAAAATGTGCGGGCGTAAGATAATTCATTCGTAAGTTCAATATAATTGGAGGCTACCTGGTCGGGTGTAAAACTGTCGCCTTCCTCCATTTCTTTCCATCTCGCTGAATTTTTTGCGACAAAGGCAGCTTCTTTCATGCAGGCTGATATTTTAAAGGTAAATATTTAGAAAAAAGATAGATTTTTAACAAAGCAAATATAAGTTATTTTTGCAATAATAAAATTTCAATATGTCCAACTTTGATATTCTTACCAGTCAGAACGTATCCGTTAAATATAATGTAGCCGGAGTCGGAAACAGAATAGCAGCCACTGCTATTGATTATGCCTTTGTGGGTATCTGGATCCTTTTTCTTTCAGTAATAGTACAGCTGTATTTAAAGGTCACAAATCCATTTGTATTAGTGGTATTGTATTCACCGGTTGTGTTTTACCAGCTTCTGATGGAGATTTTTTTCAATGGCCAGAGTGCTGGTAAAATGATGATGAAAATACGGGTGATGAAAACCGATGGCTCAGCACCTTCGGTAGTCGCCTACCTCCTCCGGTGGATGTTCAGACTTATTGACATCACATTTTCAATGGGAAGTATTGCTGTTCTATTGATTGCATTCACCGATAAGGCGCAGCGCCTGGGGGATCTGACAGCAGGAACCACTGTAATAAGGTTAAATTCTAAAACAAAACTTAACGAACTGGTTCAGGTTACGAAGGATGAGAATTACCTGCCGGTGTACAGTGAGGTAGTTGCGCTTAACGACCAGGATATAAGCCTGCTGAAGAAAGTTCTGTATAAAAGAGCTGAGACGAAGGATCCTTTGCTGGCCGAGAAAATGGCAATCCATATAAAAAAAGTAACCGGTATCAATACCGAATTGGACGATTTGAAATTTTTGAAAACGGTTTTAGCAGATTATGAATTTTATGCGCTACAGGATAAATCCATTTTGTGAGAATTGACAAAATCGGAAGTGGAGGATCAAAACAAAGCGATTGTGACTATATTTTTTATTCATCAGATTTTGGTATGTAAATTAATTTCCTGAAATTTGATGAAATTCTAACGCTACACTATGAATAAACACATAGACGCTAATCGTCGCCTTGCTATCTTTTTGTTTATATTCAATATGATTTTTGCTGTATCGGGTAACGCTCATGCGTTTCCAGATCATGGGAAGAAGGAATCCGACAGCCTTGAACATGTGCTTACGAAAACGCTCAACCCCCAGGATAAAATTAAAACCCTTTCAGAACTGGGGATTGTATATTTCAGCGAATCGTCTCTTGATAAAGCCCTGAACACTGAAAATCATCTACTGGAAATTATAAGTAAACACGGCACAAAGGCAGATTCTGCAAAATGTTTCAGGATTATAGGCCTGATTTATATTCAAAAAAACTGGTACGATAAATCGCTGAAATATCTTATGCAGGCACAGCAACTTTTTGCTGAAACAGGCGATACATTAATGCTGGCTAAAGCTATAATGAACATAGGAATTGTACATGATTGTATGAACAATTTCCCGATGTCCTTATCTTATTACAACAAAGCCCTTGATTATTATAAACGAATTAAGAATGAAACAGGAATGGCTGATTGCCAACTTAACATGGCTATTGTACTAAACAGTGAAAAAGACTATAAGAAGGCTTGCGATTACCTGATTGGGGCTGCTAAAATTTATACAAAGACCGGTAATAATTCAAACCTGGCAGCAGCTTATATAAACCTCGGATTAACCTATAAAAAAATGGGGAATTTCGATCTGGCCATTCAATTCCTTGATAAAGCACTTAAACTATGGGAACAACTGGACGATCAGTATCATATCTGCTATTATAATTTGGATATGGGCGAGATTATGCTCGACCTGAAACGATATGATGAAGCTGGTTTGTATCTGTACAAGGCAGAAAAACTGGCTAAAGAAGCTGCTACAAAAGATCTGTTGGCAAAAGCATATGAGTTTTTGTCCGACTATAATGCTTCAAAGAAAAACTTTAAAGAGGCTTATTCATATCTGAATAAATCAAAACAACTGAATGACAGCATACTGAATGCTGCAACCACCGAAAAAGTCAACCAGATTCAGTATCAGTATGAGATCGTAAAACGGGAAGTTGCAAACGAACATCTTTTAAAACAAAACCTTAATAAGGAGCTTGAGTTGTCGAAGAAAAACATTCTACTCTATATCCTGGGAGCAATTCTTGCCATTATTGCTGTATTGGTTATTTTATTGGTAACTCAGAACCGGATAAAACGAAGAACAAACGAGCAACTCGAAGTAAAAAATGATCTTATAGAATTGCAAAAGGATGAACTTATAGTGCTGAATGCGTCAAAGGATAAATTCCTTTCGATACTTGCCCATGACATTAAAAACCCATTAAGCTCAATTCATGGCATCAGCGATTTGCTTGTATCTGATTATGATACGCTTACTGATGAAGAAAAGAAAATTTTTACCAAGGATATTCATATTTTGTCGACAAATCTTTTTGAGATAATTAATACGCTTCTTACCTGGTCGACTTCGCAAAGCGGAATGATTACTTACCGTCCAACACAATTTTCAATTGGAGAACTGTGCAGCAAAACGGCAAACAACCTTCAAACTGTCGCCAAGCAGAAAGATATTTCGGTCGAAAGTCTTGTAGATACTAAACTAATGGTATCAGCAGATGAAAACATGATACTTTCGGTGCTGAATA
>CAIWMA010000077.1 GCA_903913645.1 uncultured Bacteroidales bacterium
CCTGTGAATTCTTTTATCATTTTTTTATTTCTAATTGCAGTATCCTACTCTTATTTTGAAACATAACTTTATTATTCACATTGAAAAAACAAAAGAGTAAGATTGCAAAAACATTCCAAAAGTAATAAAGAATCTTTTTTGAATTGCTGCTAATCCCTGCCGGTACGGGTTATCCCGCTGCGCGGGATGAGATCGCTGCGCTAAGTTAGTTAAGGTATAAATTCGCTCCAGCGGAGAAATAGATACTGTACTTTATTCAGCTTCCATTGTCGCAGACTGGGATAGCAATTGGTTATTCGATTTTATAGAATCTTTTATCGAAATAAAAGGTGTGCTTTGAGCGCCCGATTAATTTATTACCTCTTACTTTCATTGTCTCATTAGTAAAGATGATCGCATTGGCATAATTATCCTGGACCATTTTTACATTGCAGTAGTTAGTGATTTTGCCCGTTAAAACTACTTTTTTGAACCCGATAAAAAAAATGGTGATGCTATCTGCTATATGATTTGTGAATATGATCCGACCATCCACGTCGGACCACTTGCTTTCGATAATATTACCATTTTGAAATAATAAGCCGTTTGCTCCAGGCATTGTTTCGATTCCGTCGGTTACATCAAAAGTTATTTTTTGGGAATTATCATTATATGATTTAATAATGTAATATTCTTCAGTTGTATCCTGGTTATGTTGCAGATAACTATTAAGGATTATTTTTTTTCCTGCCGGCTTCCATGTTCCGGTATTTCCGCCGGTATAACCTCCGACATAATCTCTGTAAGTGAATGTTGAATCTATTCCCAATACCAGGTTTGAGCCCCATTCAAACCCACCTTTTGTCTGGTATTTTCCAGCTGCGGAATTGTAACTGACCGGGCTGCAGGAAGTGAATATAAGGAATATCAATAGTACGGCGAGGCTTCGCATATATATATGGTAACTAAAATGTGTTATAATGCATAACGGCGGGAATTTGCTTAATTTATTCAATATCCTTTTGCCAAAAAAATAAACACTACAATTGGTCTAAAATCTGATTTGTTATAAAGTATACAAAAGAAGGATTGTAATGCTTGTCAGACTCAACAACACGCACAATTATCACATTTTTATCCGGATAAACATATATGAGTTGCCCAAATAAGCCTACTGCATAAAAGCTATGATATTTCTCCGGACCTACTCCGAAATTATACTCATAATCCCAAAGACTCCCTTCAGATATTTCCCTTTTAGTCGCTTCCCTGATAAATGCTTCGGATAGAATAGTATCCATATTAAAAACACCTTTATATAAATATAACCGACCCAGCTTTGCCAAATCAATGGCAGTAGAATTTATTCCCGAAAACCCTTTTTCCATTCCTGATGCACCCTTCCTGTCGATGCTCCAGGTTGCATCATATTGCATACCAATTTTAGTCCATAGCTTCTGCTCCAGATAGGATGATAAAGTAGTGCCTGTGGCACGTTCCAACACCAGGGCCATTAACTGGCTGTTTGCACTGTTATAGTTAAACTCTGTGCCTGGATTTTGTTTTAACTTTAAATTTAGAACATATTTTCGAAGATCTTTCCCATAATAATATTTCGCATTATCCGAAAAGGGCGATTTATGGTTGTCTTTAAATTCAATACCGGAAGTATGTTTCAATAACTGGCGGATTTTGACTCTTCCTATATCCGAATCACTGTATTCACTAATGTATCGGGAAACAGGATCATTAACACTGTTGATTTTAGATTCATCAATTGCAATTCCGGTTAGTGTGGTCAGGAAAGCTTTAGTCATCGAAAAAGAATTATTTATCGAAGTTTCCCCATATCCTTCACCATAATATTCAAATAGTAATGAATCATTTCTGATTACCAGGTAGGCTGCTGTTTTTGTTAATTTGCAATACTCGTTCAAATTTACAAGTTTACCCCCCATAGGTTTGTCTTTTACAAATATTTTTTCACCATACGATTTCGAACCGGCTGTTTTAATAAAAGTGAATCTATTAGCATAGTTGTGAGATATTTTTCGAGAAGGGAATATTTTATAATCACTTAAATCAGGTATATTGTAATACAAAGCCCGACAACCCGAAAGAAACAGGATTGTAATAACTAAGATTAAATATTGAGTTGTGAATACTGATTTTTTCATACAATCCTGTTTTGATATGCTGTTAGAGAATTATTTTGTTGTTCCCACATGCGATAAAAAATAAGTCATGTATGGATTGGGCTCCCCTATGCTTTCAGTAATTTTTAAACCTTTAAAAAGTTGTTGTGAGTATATTTGTCCCTAAAGGTGGCTTAAAAGATCTCTGCGCTATGTTGCAACTCAGGACACAAATCTAACTGTTTTTTCTTCTTCATATAAAATGAATTTCGGCAGTGTACTTAATTCGGAATTCACCTTTGCACTACATACTTTTTGTACAAAAACCCCTTAACTTAATATCATTGAACACGAGCCAGCTTGGCGAGATGCACCAGCGGAAGCTGATTTTACAGGCACGCATCGGTAGAAAAACGCCTTCCAAAGGTAACGGTATTTAAAAGCTATATCCTATTCCGATTTTAGCCCAACTATTAAAATCAATTTTAAAATTGTTTTTGTCAAAATATGGAAATATTGCAGGAGAATATGCTATACTGAAATAAATATTTTTCTGATTAAAATTTTCAAATCTATACCCAACAGATGGCATAATGAAGTAATCCCAACAATTCGCTTTAGGAATATTTATATTATCACCATTAGTAGCACCGGGAAATTGTGACCATAAAATTGTATTATTTAATCCTAATTCAATATGATGTTTTATTCCAATCAAATAATATAATCCAAATGGCAATAAGAAAGAATGTTTATCATCAATTGGGGGCATTATATAAGAAAATCCAGCTCTGAACAAAAGCTTGTTATTTGATGCCTTTTTAATCAAATGCTCATAGTTTAATGAACCAATCAATCCGGCACCACCCAATTCGACACTAAAACTGTTTTTAGAAATTGTTGAATCATTTTTTAAATCCTGTCCACTGACATGTGATTGAATTAAAACAAATATCAGACAAATTATTAAATTTCTCATATCTTCTGATTTATTGGTAATTAATAAACTAAATGCTCTATATATATCGCCTAAAACAATATCAAATATTATACCAATAGATTTATAATTAAAACATTTCTTACACGTCTGAAAATTGTTGCTAATACCTATATATGGATAGTAAAACCTTTGCCGGCACATGACATGGAGTTTGCAACTCAGGACACAAATCTAACTGTTTTTTCTCCTTCAAACTGGAATGATTTCAAGCCAACATTTCCCTTTTCCAACTTAATGAGGTGCGCTACTGTAAAGGCAGTCTCCTCCCGCCTTGGCGCGCGTCTTCCGACGTGTGACGACGTAAAAAGACGCGCCTTTGAAGGACTGTCCATAGGTTTTTAATTTATCCCGGAATACAAATCCTTGTGCTAAATGAGGGTGGGATTACAAATCACAACTTTCTAAGGAATCGCAAAAGACACAGATCCATTAATATAAGCTCAAATTGTTTTAATCTTAAGAAACATATAACAAACGGTACCAAAATAAATCAAATCAGGTATACCCCGTAACGGGAAATCGTATTTATTGAGGTCTTTTATCAACGCCAACGAATAGCCTTCACCCAATTTCAATTGTATATCAGGCACAAAATATACAGCAGTAATAATAAATACCCACAATAACATAATAAACATTATGGCTACTGAATACTTTGAAACACCAAGAGGCCGTTTCCAAAACATCGGAATTAACAGTAACAATGGGAAATATACAGGTATAAGAAATACCCATTTAAATGCAGGAATGGTTAATCCTACTGCTCCACGGGTAGCTAGCCACTCAGAGGGGTCAATTAAAAGCCACATCGGGTAGCCAACTAAACTTTCGATATAAAGCGTCCCCCATGAATATAATGACAAACATAAAACAATGATAAATAGCCATATACCTATCAAACTTTTATTTACAGATTTCAAATACGTATTTAACATCCCGATGGCAATAGCAACCTGAACAGCTGCAGGTATTATTTGAAAATATAAAGCATACAAAAATAATTTTGAGCTTACAGCCGGATCCAGTCCTGATAAAGGCAACTTAGTATGAATAGGAATAATAATAAATAATGTTGTTAAGACAGAAGTTAATGCTGATCCAAAAGATAACCAGAGTGCTGGCCGGGAAAATATTTTAGAATTAAGCACCAATAGGAATATAGAAGATAAAATCATCAAAACCGCAGGCATATAACAATATAAAAGCATTTTATGGTTAAACATCTGCATGTAGCCTGGAATGTTTTTGGTAATTTTTTGCATCTGAGGATAACTAACAAAATAAGTCATAACTACTACACCGAAGTAGTAAAAACAGAATACAAAGTAAAGAAGCAAAGTCCACTTTGACGCTTGAGAAGTTTTTTGTTTTTTCATAAGCTTGTTATTGTTTACAGTACTATTCGTTTTTCCCAAAATCAATCTCAAATTAACAAAGCATGAAGTTTTCTGATTCCCTGAGTTGCTGCAAATGAATTACTAAACACCAAAGTGGCGAATATGTTTTCCCCGGAGGGGCTATGAAAAAATTGCATTAAAGCATTTACCTTTCTGGAGCGTGTCTCCCGACGCGTGAAAGTGTAGTTAATACCGACATGCGTTAAAACACACGCCAGGTGGAGTAAACGAAGGCTAAGGAAAATAAGTAAATATTAAGTGCCATCAATTATTCTGACCTTCTAATATTCCGACAGCGCTGTTAAAATGGTTTTATTCCTTTATCACTCTTGCCGGATCAACAACATTTAATTCCAACTTCTTCACTGCATTATTGAATGCAGGAATCTGATTATCAAAAACATACTGTACCCGTTTTAATTCAGGAGCTAACCTTGCATTCAGCTCTTCAAAAACTTTATTCTCCTGTTCTGTTGGCCTGGCATCAGCCATTCGGATAAAGTCCTGCAGTGAACAATAGCGTTCAAATAATTGCATTGGGTATCGAAGCACATCTTCATTTGCAATTATCCTGGAGTTGATCAGTGTGTCGCCTATGATTTTCAATGAATCAAGCAGGGGTTTAGCTATTTTTCGCAGTGACACAGTTTTTGTTGTGTCGCTGAAACTGCTTATGAAATTATTCACCTGGCTCTTTACTCCCCGGATTTGAAGGATTGTTTTAATAATTTCACTTTGCTTCTTATTCACTGCCATCATTAAATCAAACTGCGCTTTCAAATCCTCCTGGGATGTTTTTACTTTCGGATTTATCACGATTGAAAAATTTCTTTTCATCAGCAGGGTATCGCCTTTTATTAACTTTACCGTATAATTTCCGGGTATTGCTTTAGGTCCAGCCAATGAACCGGCAGACCAGTATTCTTTCTCAAAATGTTTTGCATCAGGGTACGTAATATTCCATACAAAACGATTCATGCCACTGTCAGCTGGCAGCACATCGTCCTTATGTTTAATGTCCTCATAAAAATTACCTTTCTTTTTCAATGGTTCGCCATATTTGTCTGTTTTATTGGAAAATGTAATTATGCTATCTCCATTGGCTGAATAAAAGACCAATTTGATATCTTCCTTAGGCTTGTGTTTCAGATAATAATCAACGATGACTCCGTTTGGAGCATTGGCACCGGCTTGTCTTTTTATCGTTTCCTCTTTTTCTGCATCCAGCTGATTTCCATCCATCCGAATGGCAACATTGGGTTGATACAGCCAGAAATCGGCTTTTGAAACGGAATCGCTGATCTGGTAAAACGGGGTTAAATTATCCAGTACCCAAAATCCCCGACCATGTGTGGCTATTACAAGATCCTTTAAGTCTTTCTTTACCTGCATATCATGCACAGGTGTCACAGGGAGATTGAGCTGCATGGATTGCCAGTTATCGCCGTTGTTAAACGAAATGTATGCTCCGGTTTCAGTTCCTGCATACAAAAGATTTTTTCTGTTTGGATCCTCACGCACACAACGCGAATACATATTTACTGGCATGCCATTCGTAATCATTGTCCATGTTTTTCCATAATCGGTAGTGCGATAAATATAAGGATGTGTATCATCGAGACGATAACGATGCGCAGCAAAAAAGCAAGTACCCGCTTCAAAATGTGATGGCTCAATAATGCTTACCGTTGACCATGCAGGCAAATCTTTGGGTGTAACATCGCTCCATGTTTTTCCATCATCAGTACTGAGGTGAATAAGTCCATCATCACTGCCTGCCCAAAGTTCGCCTGATTGAACCGGTGATTCGGCAAATGCATAAACGGTGCAAAAAACTTCAGCCCCGGTATTGTCGGGTGTAATCAGCCCTCCGCTTTGTAATTGTTTTGAAGGATCATTACGCGTAAGATCGGGTGAGATGGTTTCCCAGCTCATTCCACCATTTTTAGTACGGTGCACAAATTGCGAAGTGCAGTACATCACATTACTGTTCCATGGAGAAAATGAAATCGGATACGTCCAGGCAAAACGATTCTTCAAAAGGTTTGCACCCCATCCATCGTTGATAAGCGGATAAACGGAAACACTCTGGTACTGCTCATTCTTTTTATCATGACGAGCCATTATACCATCATATTCGCCACCATAAGAAACAGAAGGATCGGTAGGGTCAGGAACAATGTACCCGGCTTCACCACCAGCAGGAACATACCAGTCATTTCTTCCTATTGATTCTCCGTATGATCGGGTTGCTATCCTGACAGGTCCCCAATCCTGCTGACCACCGTATGCATGATATGGGAAATCGGTATCGAGATTCACATGATAGAACTGGCCTGTTGGTAAATCTTCACTTGTCCAAGTGCTTCCACCGTTAAAAGTGACTGCAACACTTCCATCATTAGCGATAATAAAATTTTCAGAGTTGTTGGGATTGATCCACATATCATGATTATCGCCATGCTCCTGTGCGATTTTTGAAAATGACATTCCACCATCGATGGATTTCCAGAATTCAACATTGCTTACATAAAGGAAATTTTCATTATTCGGGTCACAGAAAATTTCAGAGAAATACCAGGGGCGCTGCGAAAGATCATTTTTTGCCGAAACCGTGTCCCAGGTTTTACCGGCATTATCACTTCGGTACAAACCGGGATGTTCTTTGTTTTCTATCATAGCATATACCCGTTGCGGATTGGTTGCTGAAACTGCAATACAAATTTTACCTAACAATCCTTTCGGCATTCCGGGATTTTGTGAAAGTGAATTCCATGTGTCACCACCATCAATGCTTTTATACAAACCACTTCCCTTTCCGCCACTTGCAAGGGCCCATGGTTTCCGGTTCACCTGCCACAAAGAGGCATAAATAATGTTGGGATTAGAGGGATCAATATCAATTGCTCCTGTGCTATCGTTCTTATAAAGAACCTGCTGCCATGTTTTCCCTCCGTCCTTAGTGCGGTAGATGCCACGCTCTTTGTTAACACCAAACATTTTACCTGTTATGGCTGCAAAAGCGATTTCGGGATTTTTCGGGTGGATGATTATTCTTCCTGTTGCAGATGCATCAAGCGTCAATACATGATTCCATGTTTTACCTGCATCCATGGATTTATAAATGCCATCACCCATAATTGCGGTGTTGCGGATTGCAGCTTCGCCCATCCCTGCATAAATAACATTCGGATCGTTTGGTGCAATAGCCAGTGCACCCACTGATGCTGAATGAAAAGTAGAATCTGAAACAGGAAACCATGTATTTCCGCCATCAACTGTTTTCCAGATTCCTCCACCGGTCGCACCCATATAATACGTTAAAGGGGCACCAATCACACCAGTGGCTGTAAGTGATCGGCCACCCTGGTATGGACCTATGCTGCGCCATTTCATTCCGGAATAGAGTTGTTTGCTGTATGTTTCGGCAGCAACAATCTTCTTTGTGTCTTTGGCAGAAGATTTTTTTTGTGCAACAGAAAACTGGCTAACGCAAATAAGAACTGCAAGTGAAAGGAAATAGATTTTCATAAGTAAATTTTTTATGATAAAAGTAACCTTAAAGAAATTAGAATATTTTGCAACTTCAATCTATGCGTAATCGACAAAGTTTATTTTACTCACCCTTGCCGGCGCAAGTCTCCCGACGCGTACACTGTAGTTTATACCGACACGCGTTACAAACGCTCGCCAGAAGGGAGCCCGTTATTCAATACATATTTTTTGAAGGAAATGTCAACTTCGGGATATTGGTTTCCTTGTGTGAACAAGCCGATGGCTGATGTGCAAACAAGTTCGAGTAAAATAATGTTTCTCATGCATGTTTTTTGTGATGAATTTAAATTTGAAAAGCTATTTAGAATTCTGAAAGTTTAAAGTTAGCAGGCAGCCAATGGTGTGGCATAACAAGCAGGTATGTATGATAAAATCGTGCTTTTGCTTTTTAAAACGTCTTAATCTATATGATAAAAGCTATTTGGTATGTATCCCGGTTTTACTTGCCGTACTTCCGTTTCCGGATATTAACAACCAACTTCATATTTAGTTCGTTTATACTCATTACATAGCAAATACCGGGCAAACTTCTTATAATCGCTTGCCCGTGCCTGTGTTGTAGAAGATAGTTAAAATAGTATGGTTAAATGTTACCGGTACGCATCGGGGGAGTCACTGGCACGCATCGGTAGAGGCTCGCCATTGCAGGAGACGCGTGCCAGGGGGCACACACATTACCCATACTCAACTATGCCATTTTAATCCATTCAACCCCTGTGAAGGTAACAAAATACACTTCATCA
>CAIWMA010000078.1 GCA_903913645.1 uncultured Bacteroidales bacterium
ATACACTATATGTTTATACGCTTGCTTAAAGATCAAATAGCCCGTCATACTATGATGGGCTCATCCCTTTTAAGTTTAACACTTTTAGCTATTATAGGCGGAGGGCTTTTCTGGTATTCGCTTCCTATTCTTAGGGACGAAAATATTTTTCACTTATTATTTACCAGCAGTTGGAAGCCTTTTAAAGGCGATTTCGGGTTTGGTACATTTATTTTCAGCACTCTGTTTATAACGCTTATCTCAATTGTTCTGGCATTTCCACCCGCTTTGCTGTGCGCATTATACCTTTCAGAATATGCTACCTCCAGAATAAAGCGATGGTTCGGTCCAGTGATTGACTTGTTAACCGGTATTCCACCGGTAATTTACGGAGTGTGGGGAACCTTAACCATTGTACCTTTAATTTCAGAGAAAATTGCGCCTCACTTCGTCGATTTCTCTACCGGGTACAGCGTTCTGGCAGGTGGAGTGGTACTCGCCATTATGATACTGCCGTTGATCGTGAGCATTCTTATCGAAGTATTTGCAACAATTCCCAAAGAAACCCGTGAGGCATCTTGGTCTCTTGGAGCTACAAAATGGCAGACAATTAAAAAAGTAGTGTTACGCAGATCCTTGCCCGGAATTATTGCTGCTGTAGTGCTTGCAATTTCAAGGGCATTTGGGGAAACCATTGCAGTACTTATGGTTTGCGGAAATTTCACCGATTTGCCGAAATCTATTTTTGATGCATGTTACCCATTACCGGCTCTTATTGCCAACAATTACGGCGAAATGATGTCGATACCAAAATACGAATCAGCATTAATGTTTGCTGCATTTCTGCTGTTTATAATTATCGTTCTGTTCAATGCCGGTTCGAGGCTGATCCTGTACCGCATCAAAAAGAAATACTATTTTTAGGAAATATATTTTATGAAAAACCTTGAAGAAAAAGTCTTTAAAGCATTGATGATTTTCGCATCGGTAACTATCCTAGCGGTTTTGCTTTATATATTATATGTAATTATCTCCAAAGGACTGCCATCGCTCAACTGGGATATGGTTTCAAAAATACCATCGGGTGGATTCTACCTGGGTAAAGAAGGAGGCATTCTCAATGCAATACTTGGATCACTGTTCCTTATTGCCGGTTCTGTTCTGATTAGCATGGTAATAAGCCTGCCTGTGGCTTTGTATATAAACTTTGTGAAGCGAAAAGAGTCAAAATTCTCCAACACATTGCGGTTTGCCTTTGATATACTCTTTGGAATTCCTTCCATTGTTTACGGTGCTTTCGGCTTTATGGTAATGATATATTTCGGGCTCCAGGCCTCTTTGCTTGGCGGAATTATTGCCGTTTCACTGCTCGTTATACCAATCATGGTTCGTTCTATCGATGAAGTAGCCGTTTCGGTGCCACAGGATCTGATTGAAGCACTTAAATCGCTGGGTGCAACCCAATATGAAACACTTAAAGTAATTGTAAGGCAGATATCGCCAGGTATCACAACAGCTATACTGTTATCAATAGGACGTGGAATTGGTGATGCAGCAACCGTTCTTTTTACTGCAGGGTATTCGGATAGCATCCCTGTTTCTCCCATGCAACCGGCTGCTACTCTGCCACTGGCAATCTTTTTTCAACTCAGCAGCCCGGTCGAAGAAGTTCAGAATCGTGCGTATGCTGCGGCGCTGATTCTTACCATAATCATCCTGATTCTTAGTTTTTCAACAAGGTATTTTGGCAGAAAAATGTCGAAATCAAAACTTTAAAATAAATGATAGACATAGCAACAGTTAGTCCTGAAAAGCCTTCAATAAAACAGAAAATGACAATAGTACAATCCCTTCCGGTCTCTAACCTAAAAGTAATAGACCTGAATGTATATATTCATGGGAAACACATTTTAAAAGACATAAACCTGAGCATTCCGGAAAAAAAGATCACTTGCATAATCGGTCCTTCGGGATGTGGCAAAACCACATTGCTTCGGTCGCTCAATCGTTTGCACGACGATGCAAGCGAAGTTAAGGTTGAAGGTCAGGTGTATGTAGGCGATGAGGATATTTACGCGAAAAACGTTGAAGTGACTCATATCCGTAAAAAAATGGGACTTCTGGCACAGCGACCAACTGTTCTTCCTATGTCGATATTTGATAATGTGGCTTATGGCCCAAGACTTTATGGCATCCGTCGGCGTAGGAAATTGTATGAAATAGTGAAACACCAGTTGCAGGCAGTAGGTTTATGGGAAGAAGTTAAGGACAGGCTAAAAACCCCTGCAGTAAGGCTTTCAATCGGTCAGCAACAGCGTTTGTGCCTCGCCCGCGGACTGGCGGTGGAACCCGAATTTATCCTTGGTGACGAAGCTACTTCAGCACTTGATCCGCTTTCGACTACTAAGATTGAAGAAATGTTTCTGACACTCAAGGAAAAATACAGCATTGTGCTTGTTACTCATACCTTACGCCAGGCAAAAAGAATTTCGGACTATATTGCTTTTATGTATTTGGGTCAACTGATAGAGTTTGGACCTTCCAATGAAGTATTCAGCAATCCGAAACATAAACTTACAAGGGAATACCTCGATGGAAGTTTCAGCTAGAATAAGTTTGCAAATTCGAACTTACTGAACTATATCCAACCCATCATCACCGGAGTTGCTTATAGTTCAATGTTTGCTTTTAGAATACTAAAAAATAGGCTGGGTGCTGATAAAGGTATTAACGAATTCGCTTCAAAATACCTTTTTTACCGGTTTCCATTACGTAAGGCACTTTTTCTTCCAAAACATTGCTGGTATCAAGTCCATAAGTACGGACATCGGAGGTAGATATTTTGGCAAGCCACAAAAATACATTCAGTATAAATTGCTTGAATGGCGGGAAATCAAAATCGTAATTCTGAATCCTACGTATAATAACGTAAAAGAAATCAGCCGGGATATGATGTTTGTATAAAGCAGGGTATTCTGATTCGAGGTTTACTTCGTTGGCATGCACCAATTCTTTCAAAATATGTTTAAAGTACAGGTTTATTCGGGGTTGCACCTTGAATCCCAGCCTGAACTCAACACGAATCAAAACATCTGGAATTATTTTTTCGACTGAATATTCTAGTGTATGAGGTTCATCGGTGGTATGAACATGGAGTAACCAATATGTATTGGCCCGTTTTGGGCTTTTGCTGAATATCGAATATAAAATCTTAGTTTCAATTTTACTTGGTAGATTTGCAAGGGTTAAATATACCAGATTGGATGCGAATAAAGGAACGGAATCATCTTTACTCAGATCCTCAATTACTTTTGCATGATCAGCAATATCAACATACCGCATAAACTGGTTTTTAATAGCTCTGCCACGATGCCAGGCATACATTGTAAATGCAATAAGACCTCCAAGTAATAGTGTGAACCATCCTCCATGTATAAAATTTACCAGGTTGGCTACAAGAAAAGTCCCTTCTATTAGGAAAGATATAAAAATAAACACTAAAATTGTTATTGTACTTCTTTTGATCCGCTGCATAAAAAATGCCATGAGTACAGTAGTCATTAGCATCGTAACAGTAATTGCGAGAACATAGGCAGCCTCCATATTAGCTGAGCTACGGAATGTAAGTACTACCACTACCACAGCCACGAAAAGCAACCAGTTAACAGAGGAAATATACATTTGCCCTTTACGTGTCGTTGGATAACTTATACGAACTTTTGGCCAGAGGTTTAATTGAATTGCCTCACATACAATAGTATATGAACCACTGATAAGTGCCTGGCTGGCAATAACGGCAGCAAGGGTAGCTATCAATACGCCAATAGGAAGAAACCATGCGGGCATCATGGCAAAAAACGGATTAGGATAGACACCTGCCGACTGAGGATGAAGCAATATCCATGATCCCTGGCCAAGGTAATTCAGGATGAGGGCGATTTTTACAAAAATCCACGTCATCCGTATATTTTTTATCCCGCAATGTCCCAGGTCGGTATAGATTGCTTCAGCTCCTGTTGTGCATAGAAATACAGCTCCAAGCAACAATAAAGCATGTGGATGATCATAGAGCAATTCAAGGCCATAATAGGGATTGAAAGCTTTTAATATTATAGGGAATTGTATGATTTGTGCTATGCCCAGAATACTTAACATAACAAACCAGATGAGCATAATCGGGCCAAAAGATGTACCGAGGGCAGCAGTTCCGAATTGCTGAACCAAAAAGAGGGCTGCAATAATTAATAAAGCAATAGGAAGGATCTCGAGACTCTGATATTGGAGATGCAATCCTTCAACTGCTGTAACAATAGTAATAGACGGAGTTAAAATGCCGTCAGCCAACAGCGCGCTTGCGCCAATAATTGCAATGGCAAAAAGTCCTTTCTTCCTTTTTCGCACCAGTGCATATAATGCAAGAATGCCACCTTCGCCCCTGTTGTCGGCACGCAGGATAATATATAGGTATTTAACTGTAGTTTGTACAGTGAGTGTCCATATTATACATGATATAGCACCAATTATGGTTTCGGTTGTAATGAATCCGCGTGAAACCCCAAGTATCGCTTTCATTACATATAGCGGAGAAGTGCCTATATCACCAAAAACAATGCCCAGGGTAATAATAATACCCCCAACCGTCATTGCAGTCGGAGCCTGTGAATTTCTTATTTTCATTTAGTAAAGTAATCTGTAGAATAAATCAAACCGGTATCACAAGTAAATCATAAAAGTAAATAAGACCCCGAAGCATAAGGTTTGATAAGAAAACCAGTGTCTTTCGGGAAGCACTATTTAGTATTACAAAGATAAAACTTAATCTAACAGCATTTGCACTGATTTTGAATCAGTATTATAATGATCGATCAGTTCAGAATCAAAGACTACATCTTTTTCAAATCCCTTAAATGGATTCCTTATGACGATTGGAAATTATAATATTATGTTCACCCCTCGCATGTAATCTTCTCTTTAAACCATGATTTGCCAAAAAGCGTTAATTCTTATTCTGACCTTCTTCTTTTTTCCTAGTTTTGTTGTACTAATTAGTGTAAACCCAGTTTGAAGAAGAATTATAATCGTTCGATGGATGAAATCCTGTTTGAAGGCAGGAACAAAGCTTATGGCGCGTTTTATATCCGGCAAAAATATAAGACGCACCTGGCATATGGTATACTATTTTCAACAGCGATAATATTGCTTACGCTTTATTCTATCATAAAATTTTCCGAAATTCACCGTACTGATTATTATTTAAATCCAAGGCTTACCGGGCATTCGGCCGTTATGGATATTTCGGATCAGCCTTATGGTTTGAAAGCATTGAAGTCATTAGGGCCGCCATCTTCGCCAGGCTTAATTTTACCTAAGATCATAACCGTTTCTGATGCAGTTATAACCAGCCAGGAAGAAACAGATGCAAAGTCAGGCGGAAATAATGATTCAACAGCACAGCGCAATGGAGATTCGGATAAAACAGAAGCTGGAAGTTCTCCGGGTAATGGCGACGGAATATCAGGTGAAGTATATGGATCGGCTGAAATATATCCAAAGTTTCCAGGTGGTGATAAGGCAATGCAGGAATTTATACGGGAAAATCTGCATTATCCCGAAATTGCACGTATTCAGAATATTACAGGTGCAATCCACATTTATTTTGTTGTTCAGTACAATGGTGAGATTAGAGATGTTAAAATTATAAGAGGCTTACAGCCTGACCTGGATACTGAAGTAATTCGCGTTATTATGGCAATGCCGGCATGGAGTCCTGGAATCCGCGGAGGCGTTGCAGTAAATGTGCGGTGCATTATACCAATAACTGTTTCGCCGCAGAAATATAAGTAAATGGCAATTTGCCTGGATTGCTTCCTCCCTGGATTGTTTGCCAAAAAGCAAAACCATAGTAGATAAGATTATAAAGGCACAAAAACCAAATTCAAAATTCCAAGTTCCATGCCCTGAAATTTTAAATAAGAGCATTTGGCTTTTTTATATTCTTTTGCCTTGGTTCTTGTTTCCTGGAATTTGTTTCCTGGTCTTTTATTTAGTCCATATTCTCACCAAAGTAATAATTGCGGCTTTTTTCAGTTACTATTAACAAATTGCTGTTTGCAAGTCCTTTCCTACTCAATGGTAAGTTGAAACTAACAGTAGTACCTTTATAGCGAAATCTTTAATTTTATGTTAAACTCAGTATTACTTCAGATAGTTCAAACAACCGGCGCTGCAGCCGATACTGCTGCTCTGCCGCTTTCCGGTATTCCACAGCCGCAAGCCGCTGTTTCGGAATCATTTTCATTGATGGACCTTCTTATAAAAGGTGGTCCGATTATGATTCCAATCGTGATTTTATCGTTAATTGCGATTTATGTTTTTGTTGAACGATGGTTAAGTATTCGAAGGGCGTCAAATTTCGAAGCTACTTTTATGAATAATATCCGCGATTTTATTTACAGCAACCGCATCGACTCTGCCATTGCTTATTGTAAGAGCAACAAGAGTCCCCTGTCGCGGATGATCGAGAAGGGTATTAAACGCCTTGGCCGCCCGCTTAAAGAAATAGAAGAATCTATTGAAATAGTTGGGAAATTCGAAGTATATAAGCTCGAAAAAAATATCGTGATCCTTGCTATCATTGCCGGTATTGCTCCTATGTTTGGTTTTATAGGTACTATTATTGGCGTAATCAAGATTTTCCATGATATTTCCCTTGCCGGTGATGTAAGTATAACAACAGTTTCGGCAGGTTTGTATACCAAGATGGTATCGAGTGCAGCAGGCCTGTTGGTAGGTATTACAGCCTTCATTTTGTATCACTGGTGCAATATCATGGTTGAGAAAACGGTTCAGAAAATGGAATACAGCGCAATGGAGTTTATGGATCTTTTACAGGAACCTTCAAAATGAACCTTCGCAAACGAAAGAAAATAACCGCCGAGGTTGCCACATCATCCATGAACGACATCATGTTTTTCCTGATGTTGTTCTTCCTGATTATGTCGACCTTGCTCAATCCGAATGTTGTTAAGCTTACTCTTCCTAATTCGAAGCATAACCAAACATTGCGGCAGAAAGAAGTTACGATTTCAGTAACAAAGGAATTACAATATTACGTTAACAATGCACCTGTTGCATTCGAAATGCTCGAACCTTTATTGTCGGCCGAACTCAGTAAATCCAAAGACCTTACAGTTATACTAAGGTGCGACAGCGGAATTACTGTTCAGAACCTGGTAAATGTTCTGGAAATCGGTAACAAGTTAAAGGTTAAAATGGTACTTGCTACAAAGGCTCCAAATGGATCAAAAGGATAATAGGAAACAAATTCAAAACCATATTTTTGGTATAGCCGGAACTTTATTGTTTCATGGTTTGCTGATCTTTTTGTTCTATGTGATCATATTTCATACTCCAATTCCTCCATGGCCAGAAGAAGGCGGTGGCGGTGGTGGTAACGGCCTTGAAATTAACCTTGGAACCAGTAATGATGGAATGGGTGCTGATCAGTTTGCGGAAATAAGTATGCCGAGTTTTGAAAACAGGAAAGTTTCGGAACCAGTTACTCCGCCTGCCGAACAGGTAGTGAAAGAGGTAAAGACACAAGACGAGGAAGTTCTGACCCAGGATAATGAGGAATCTGTTGCAGTGCCTTCAAAAACTGAAAAAACGAAAAAGAAAACAGAAAAGACCACTCCTGTAGTTAAACAAACCGTCAAACCGGTAGTACCAGTTCAGCCTGTAGTTAACCCAAATGCTCTTTATAAAAAGAAAAGCAACAACGACGGCACAACCGGAAAAGCCGGAAACCAGGGAAGAGAAGACGGTAAAAAAGGCTCAGGAAATTATGGCGGAACGGGAACTGGTAAAGGAACCGGTGATGGTTCGGGAACCGGCAGTGGTTCTGGCTCAGGTTCAGGTTCAGGAATTGGTTCAGGAACCGGTGGGGGAGTTGGCAGTGGTATTTCATTCGACCTCGGTGGACGGACCGCGCGCAGTTTTGGGAAACCTTTCTATAATTCTCCTGAACAAGGGAAAATCGTAGTGACTATTAAGGTTAATAAACAAGGGAAAGTAACTTTTGCTGAAGCGGGTGCAAGAGGAACCTCAATTACTGAGATCGGTCTCAGGCAACAAGCTGAAATTGCCGCCCGCAAAACAGTTTTTGCACCGGATGATAATGCTGCTGAAGAACAAAAAGGCACAATTACTTATGTTTTCAAGAAAGTAAAGTAGATCTCCAGAAGATTTTGCTGCCGTTCTTTTTCCGAAACTTATCACCAATAGGAATTACTTTAAATTACACTTTCTTTTTCGCCTCAATTCCGAATGTAAATCCATCATTTACGCGTTCAATTAATTCAGGTAAAATATCCTGGTATTCTCCAACTATTCCAAAATCGGCATTATGGAAAATATGTGCTTTGGGATTGTGGTCGATGGCAATAATTTTTTCAGATTCTTTCATGCCGGCGATATGTTGAATTGCCCCTGAAATACCAATTGCAATATAAACTTTAGGGCGTATGGTTTTACCGGTTTGCCCTACCTGCCGCGCATATTCGGCAACACCTTCGTCAACAACCGGGCGGCTGGATGTCCATTCCGCATTAACTCCCTGGCTTATTAAAGCTTTTGCCAGTGCTTTTACCAGCGCTAAATTATCAACTGTGGTTCCTCTGCCACCTGAAACCACTACGTCAGCCTCGAAAAGATTCTGCAGTCCGCCTTCACCTCTTACTGTTTCCAGGATCTCGACAACAAAATCTTCATCTTTTAATACAGGCTCGAAACTGGTAATTATCCCTTTTCTGCCTTTTATCCGGGTTGGAACTTCAAAAGTGCCTGCCCTTGCAGTTGAAATCTGAGGGCAAACAAAACCAAGAATTGTGGCAAGTTTACTTTCACCATAAGTGGGCCGGCGTGATTCCAGAATAGGAGTGTAGATCACTTTTTCTTTTTTGTCAATGTATTCTCCGATTTCAAGGCCCGTGCAGTCGGCTGTCACTCCACTATCGGTTTTCATTCCAATCCTTGGAGCTAATTCACGACCGGAAGTAGTCGCAGCAAAAAGAGCTATCTCTGGTTTTCTTGCCTTAATTACTTGTTCAAAAATGGATGAAAACGGCAGAACAAGGTATTCTTCAAGCTTAGCGTTTTCAATAAAAATAACCTCATCCGAACCATGTTCAATAAGGGTTTGAGCCAAAGCCTTCACATTCTTACCAATGATCAGAGTCATTATTTTGGTATCTTGACCTAATTGGTTTGCAAGATTCCTTGCCGGGGTTAACAGTTCCAGCGAAGGCCTGGAAATAGTACCATTCGTTACTTCAGCCCAGGTAATAATTCCTCTCGAGCCATCCCTGAAGTCTTTATCAGGAAAATCTGGACGATCAATGTCTTTTTTAGCTTCTTTCTCTTTCTTCTCCAGGACATTTCCGCCTTTTCGGAAGTTTGCGAGCAGGCTGTCGACCAATGAAGATTCGTTATTGCCTGACGACATGGTAATCGGTGGGCGTTCACTCACAATATTTATAACTTTAGCCACAATAGTAGGGGAGCCGTTTATACCAATTTTCTCGGTTCCCAGACCAATATCATCAATTCCAAACGTCGTAATAGTAAGCGATCGGGCTTTTATGGCTCCGCTTAACGAAGGCTTGCGAGGCGGAATTCCGGTGGGAGTTAATGAAATAACGCAAGGCATCGGTAATTTCATCATCTGGTATCCGCCTTCGATAATCCTTTTCGAAATTACGTTACCATTTCCGTCGGCTTTTACACTTTCAACAAATGTAGCCTGTGGAATTCCTATACTTTCGGCTACCTGTGAGGGGACGTGCGCAGTATCGCCATCGCTGGTCTGTCGGCCGGCCAGGACTATAAATGGTTCTTTCGATTCCTTGGTAAAGCCTAAATGCTTCAGCATAGTCGAAATGGCGAGGCCTGTAGCGTACGTATCGCTGCCGCCAAGCTTCCGGTCCGATAAAAGGTACGCTTCGTCATAGCCCATAGAAACAGCTGTACGCAGCGATGCATCAAACGACCCCGGGCCCATAGAGCAAACGATTAATCTGGCATCAGGATATTGTTTCCTGATTTGTAAGCCGGCTTCCAGGCCAAACTGGCAATCAATATTAATAATTGATTTTGCTTTTGTGCGGTCCATTAACCCATCGTCTCCCATGCGCATTTCGCTGGGCAGTGGTACTTGTTTTATTAAACTTATTATTGTCAAAGCCATTGTAGTAATATCAGTTAAATTCAAGTATTATTTTGTGATTCTTTTTATTTGGGTTGTGGTTTGAAGTCGGAAGTCAGGAGTCGGAAGCAGTCTTACTAAAACCCGGTATTTATGTCTCCAGAGTTCGATTTCGTATAAAAAACATTTCTATTCAAGCAATCTCTAACTTTCGTTATAGCTCTCCCGACTTCCTACTTCCCACTTCCCACTTCCGACATCCGTCCTAAGACAAAAATATCCACATCAGTATTGTAGCTGCAGGAACGGGTGCTTCCTACATATTCTGAAATTCCGGACCATTGCCTCCGTTTGGCACTACCCACGTAATGCCATCACCAGGTGACTTAATGTCGCAGGTTCTGCAATGCATACAATTTTCAGCATGAATCCTAAGTTCTTTCTTCCCGTCTTTGCTGGTATGAAGCTCGTATACTTCAGAGGAACAGAAAAACTGTTCAGTGGCTCCATACTCTTCAATATTAACGGCATTAAATTGCTCCGGGTTGTTGATATGAAGATGTACAACCTGTTGCTCGTCGTGATGCACTCCCGAATGATAAATATCGAATGCTTTATCGAATGTAAGTACTTTGTCGAACTCGAGTTTGCCTTTAAAACGTTCTTTAAAAGGCTTAGCTTTCAGTTCACTCAATTTTGAAGTAGTCCTGAAGTCAGCTTCTGATTTCAGCCTGCCGAAGAAACCAGCTCCGCCGGTAATAAGCTGCGTTCCGAAATGCATACCTCCAAGAATTAAACCTTTGGAAAATCCCTGCCTGAAATTACGTACCGGATACAATTCTTTGTATATCCAGCTGTTGCTGACAAATGTTTCGTATTGCTGCAGGCTTTTTTCACTGGTGTCGTTATTTTGCAATGCATTTGCAGCAGTTTGTGCTGCCAGTATTCCAGATTTGATTGCCAGGTGTATACCTTTCAAAGCTGGCATTGCCAGAATTCCTGCGCTGTCGCCAACAATTAGAGCATTGTCCGTATACAGTTTTGGTATAGCGTAATAACCTCCTTCAGGTAGTGTTTTGGCGCCATATTCAACTAATCTGCCACCTTTTAAAATTTTCGAAACAAATGGAGTTGTTTTCCAAATCTGCATTGCATCATGTGTATCGAAAGAAGGATCTTTATAATCGAGGCCGACAACAAGCCCAATAGCAACTTTATTGTCGTTCAATCCATAAATGAAACCACCACCGAATTCATCCATATTCAAAGGGTAGCCCATAGTATGGTAAATCTGGCCTGGGGCAATATTCCCTTCGGGAACTGACCATACTTCCTTGCATCCTAAGGAGTAAACCTGTTCATTTTTACCTTCATTTAAATTGAACTTTTTGATAAGCATTTTGGTCAAACTGCCCCGGGTTCCTTCAGCAAAAATGGTAATCTTAGCTTCAACACTGGTGCCTGCCTGAAAATTCTCTAATTTATTCCCATGATGATCGAGGCCGGTATCTTTGGTTTTGGCTCCGATTACTTTTCCATCTTTATAAAGGATCTTATCAACCGCAAACCCGGTATATATTTCAACGCCTTTCTCCTGGGCCTTCTCTGCCAGGTACTTACACAGTTGGCCCAAAGATGCAGTGTAGTTCCCAATATTATTCATATATGGAACATGGAAGGGAAAAGTATTGCTCCCATTCTCCGTAAGCCAAACGGTGCTGTCCTTTGTTACTTTGGCATTGAAAGGAATTTCAGTGATATCGACATCGGGCAATAATTCTTTGAATACATCGGGTTTAATAACAGCACCCGACAATATATGACTGCCGATTGAACTCCCTTTTTCGATCAGCAATATTCTGTGATTCAGGCCTTTTTGTTTTAATGTATCAGCTAAATGAATTGCCGTGGCTAAGCCGGAAGGGCCGCCGCCGATAATTAACACATCTGTCGATACTACATCCATATTCTTCATTTGATAACCTCCGGGTTTAATATTTCTTCTAAGAAATTGTTTGATGAAACCTGTTAGTTGGTGAATATCTCCTTCAAACAGGTGATTACGAATTTCGATGTAAAATTACTACTAATTTAGCATTCATGTACCTAAATTCTTATAATAATTCCATCCCCTTAAAATTATAAAATAAAAAAAGAGCCCTGGAATTTCCAGAGCTCTTTGCGATAAAATATATTGTCTAATTACTTCTTCTTATCAGTTAGCTGAAGTTTAGCAGCCTGGCGCCTTTTCTGCCACATAATAAGGTCGTAAGCAATTGGTGTAGCGTTCAGAATGGATGAATATGTTCCAACCGCCACTCCTAACAAAAGAGCAAATGTGAATCCCCTGATAACTTCACCACCAAAAAGGAACATGGCAAGCAATACCATAAAAGTAATACCTGATGTATTCAAAGTACGGCTTAAAGTACTGTTGATAGCGGCATCCATTGTTTCCTGGAGGTTACGTTTCGGATAAAGATTGGTGTATTCACGGATACGGTCGAAGATAATAACGGAGTCCATAATAGAATAACCGATAATTGTCAGGATCGCAGCAATGAAATGCTGATCTACATCAAGACTGAACGGAAGAATACCATGTAGTATTGAGAAAATCGCAATAACAATAAACGTATCGTGGAACAGTGAAACTACAGCGCCCACACCCCATTGCCATTTTCGGAAGCGCAGCAGGATGTATGCAAATACAATAAGCAAAGTGAAGAATACAGCGTAATATGCTTTGACAAGTAAACTGTAAGCTATAGTTGGTTGTACCTTCTGTGAACTCATCTTTCCGAAAGCTTTTTTGTCGCTATGAGCAAGGAATTCAGCGGAAGAAATGTTGTTTTTGTATAGAGGTTTAAGCCCGGCATAAAGTTTTGATTCAACAATTGAATCTACTTTAGGTGAAGGATCATTGATCATAAATGAAGTAGTAATCTTCACCTGGTTATTCTTACCGAAAGTCTTTACTTCAGGTTCCTGTCCGTATTGTGTTGCTAAAGCAAGGCGAACATTGTCTGTGCGTACATCCTGGTCGAAACGGACAATATACGTACGTCCGCCTTCGAAATCAATACCATAACTAAGCCCCCTGGTAAATAGGGAAACTATACCCATTACAACAAGTGCACCAGAAATGCCATAGAAAATTTTTCTCATTCCAATAAAGTCAATCTTGGTATGAGTAAGAATATTTTCTGTAAAACGATTCCACAAGGTAACTTTTTTGTTTCTGTCGAGAAGAGCAATAAAAATAAGGTGTGTGATAAAAATAGCACAGAACATGGAGCTAAGAATACCAATGATAAGAGTTGTTGCAAATCCTTGTACCGGTCCCGAGCCAAATATATACAACACAATACCGGTTAACAGAGTAATAACGTTACTGTCGACAATTGCTGAAAGTGCATGTTTATAACCGTCATCAATAGCCAGGCGTAAGCCTTTTCCGGCCCGGAGTTCCTCCCTGATACGTTCATTTATAATAACGTTCTTATCAACGTCCATACCAAGAGTAAGCACAATACCGGCAATACCGGGAAGTGTAAGAACTGCACCAATCGAAGCAAGAACTCCGAAGACAAAGAACATGTTTACTAAAAGAGCAACATTGGCAACCATGCCAGCCCTGTTGTAGTAGAATATCATGTATATCAGAGTCAGTGCGAAAGCTACTATAAATGACCATAAACCGGCATTAATAGCTTCTTTACCGAGGGTTGGTCCAACAACAGCTTCTTCAACAATATGAGCTGGAGCTGGGAGCTTACCGGCTTTAAGTACGTTTGCAAGGTCCTGTCCTTCTTCAACTGAAAAGTTTCCTGAAATTTGCGAACGTCCATTAGGAATTTCATCATTTACATTTGGTGCAGAATAAACATAACCGTCAAGAACAATTGCAACTTGTTTGTTCACATTATCACGGGTAAGGTTTTTCCATATTTTAGCCCCTGTATTGTTCATTGTCATCGAAACCTCTACACGGCCATTCTGGTCATAGTCCTGGCGCGCATCAACAATAACATCTCCAAAAAGAGCAGCTGTATTTTCACGGTTAGTGGATTTAAGCGCCATCAGTTCAAGTACTTCAGGAGCTTCTTTTTCCGGTTTAACCGCCCATGCAAGCTGGCAATTACGAGGCAGCATGCCTTTAATCTTACCTAACATTACATTAATACGTGCAGTATCTTTTATTGCTGCATAACCTACTGTAGCTCTGTTAGTGGCATACATCTGCCCGTTTTGCTGAGCATATGCCGGTTGAAGGTATGCAAACAAAGGATTTTCTTTTTTGTACCTGGAAGCCTGCTGATCTTTTCCTGCAGAAGTGGTATCTTGTTTCAGTTTGTCGGCAAGACTTGATTTCTTTGCTGTATCAGCTTTGCCAACTGCTGTTTTCGCAACAACTGCAATTGTATCTTTTTTTGCTACCAGTGAATCACCGGTTTTGGCAGTTGTGTCTTTAGTGTTGCTCATGCCGGCAAGGCGCTTATTGGCTTCGTTGAAAATTCCCGCCAGTTCGCTGAATTTATAAGTTTCCCAGAATTCGAGCTTAGCTGATCCCTGCAGAAGTTTACGTACGCGGTCTGAATCTTTAATACCAGGCAATTCAATAAGAATACGGTCGCTGGTTGCGTGTTTACTGATATTAGGCTGGGATACGCCGAAACGGTTTATACGATTACTCAAAATCTCGAAGGTCCGGTCGAAGGCATCATTACATTCCTTGCGAATAACGGCAAGCACCTCATCGTTGGTGGAAGTTGGCCTGATCTTTTCGCGCAATTCCATACGGCCGAAAATAGCAGATAGTTTTGCGTTTGGATCAAGTTGGGCAAATGATTCACCAAACAAAGTAACGAAGTTTGACTGACTGTTCTTCTGTTTTTCGGTTGCCATCGCCATAGCTTTGGTGAAAACAGGATTAGTACTATTGCCAGACATTTGTCTTACTACATCAGCAACGGAAACTTCCATCGTTACGTTCATACCGCCCTTGAGGTCAAGACCAAGGTTGATTTCGCGGTCCATACATTCTTTATACGTATACTTGCGCAGAAGTACATTATAAACAGGTTGGTTCGCTACTGAATCGAGGTAGTACTGAGTACGGGCGTCTTTGATGGAATCAAGGAGATGAACTTCAAGTAGGGCATCGTTTTTTGCTAATTGTTTAGCAAGAGCATATGCTTGTTCATTGGTGGCGTATTTTTCAGCTCTGTTTTTGGTAATTGCTGTAACCAAAGTAAATGAAAGCTGGAAAAGAGACACCACTGCAAAAGCTATTGCAAAGAAACGAATTGTGCCTTTATTCTGCATGTGTTTAGAATTTAGGTAGTTAGATAAACTTTACTTTTTTGAGCCTGCAAAGATAGAAATCTATTGGCAAATAACAAATGAAGCAGTATAAAGAAATACCCTATTTATGATCTTCTTATCAACAATCAGATGCTTTTCTTTAGATATCATTAAGATTCCATTTGATTTTTTATTTCTTTTAAGTTTGAACTTTCAAAAGGAATCACAATATTCCGATCTTTGTACAAAATGAGAGCCTTTGCTTTTGCATTAATAAAATATCATTATGCGTAATTTAAATTTTTGTTCTGTTACAAGGCTTCTGGCTGGTACTTTATTGATTGGCCTGCTTGTTTGCCCGCCTGATACTTATGCAAATAAAATGGTAATTAATGTGCTAACTTATAACATAAGGCTGGCGAATCCAGATGATACGCCCAATACATGGAACGCACGAAAGCAAAAAGTGTTTTCTCTCATTAGAGAGGCCAAACCAGATGTGTTTGGATTACAGGAACCACTCCACGAGCAGGTTACAGATATGGAGAATGCATTTACTGACTATACCATGGTAGGAGTTGGGCGCGATGACGGGAAAGAGGCCGGTGAATATTCACCGCTTTTTTTTAATGCACATAAATTTAAGATGATTTCATCAGCTACTTTCTGGCTGTCACAAACGCCTTCAGTAGCCGGAAGCCGTGGGTGGGATGCAGCATGCAACCGGGTTGTTTCGTGGGTTCAATTGAGGGACTACAAAACAGAAAAAGTATTTTTTGTTTTCTGTACGCACTTTGATCATATGGGTGAAATTGCCAGGAGAAATTCGGCAAAACTTTTATTACATGCTATAGATTCGTTATCAGGGAAAAATCCTGTAATTGTACTAGGTGATTTTAATTCTAAACCAGTTTCAGAGCCTTACCAGATCATTACTGATGTAAAAAATCCAGACCATTTATTTGATTCCCGAGTTATCTGCAAAAAGCCGGCCGGGCCAAAATATACGTTCACGGGTTTTATAGTTGGTGCTCAGCCTGGGGAACAAATTGATTATATTTTTCTGAAAAATAAAGTTAAGGTCCTGTCATTCAGGGTGAATAATTCAAACAACGGCAATTATTATCCCTCGGATCACCTGCCTGTGAGTGCGACGGTTGAAATAGATTAATGCTTGATCTCGGATGGTTGATGTCGGATGGTTGATGTCGGATATTGGATGTTGAATGTTTGGACCTAAACTTTTAAAAGTCACCGTCGCATTAAAATCACGTTGTTGCTATGAATCCCAATAAAATTTAAAGTGATAAACTTCAAAATATATCTTATTTTTCTTGTTTTAATTATCTACACTTTTAATCACAAGGTGTGGGCTCAATTATCTGCAGTTCATGATTTTATCAGAATTGACAGCATTTTAGTGGTTGGCGAGAAAAACGATACTCTTCTATATCCATTTGCCGGCGGGCTCAATAGCTGCCAGTTTATGAATATGGATATTAATCTGGATGGCATTGATGATTTACTTGTTTTCGATCGCCATGGCAACCGGATTTTACCTTTTATTGTTAATGCATCTTCTCCAGGAAAATTCCTTTTCAAGCCAGAGTTGGCGGCTTCGTTCCCCCCGATTGAACAATGGATGCAGGCAATTGATTACAATCACGATGGCAAAAAGGACATTTTTACATATACCACAGGAGGAATTAAGGTTTACCGCAATGATTCGCAGAATACGATTAAATTTACCCAGGTTACAAAGCCATTCCTCTATTCGCTGCAAGGAACAACGCTTACCAACATCCTGGTTACCTCAGCTGACTATCCAGCTATTGCTGATGTGGATGGAGATGGCGACATGGATGTGCTTACATTCTGGGGATTAGGTTCTTTTGTTGAGTATCATAAGAATACATCGATGGAACGTTTTGGAAATGCCGATTCGCTCACCTTCGAAAAGGTATCTTCTTGTTGGGGGCATTTTGCAGAAGGAATTGAAAGTAACGCCATAGTACTTGATACCTGCCCCGGAGTTAAAAAGTCGATTCTTGTTTCTCAAAACAGTTCAGATGATCCCAAACATACGGGTTCAACTTTATTGTTAAATGATTTGAATGGCGATGGTCTTCCTGATCTGGCACTCGGAGATGTTGATTTCAGCTCTTTCGTTCAGCTTACTAACGAAGGAAGCATTTCCGATGCAAAAATGATTTCACAAACACTAAACTTCCCTAATTCAATTGATCCGGTTACCATGAATACTTTTCCTGCTGCCATGCTCGCGGATGTGAATAACGACGGGAAAAAAGATTTACTTGTTTCGCCTTTTGACCCTTCGCTTTTAAAAGGGGAAAACTTTAATAGCGTGAGTTTATACCAAAATGCAGGAACAAAAGTACAGCCTGATTATCAACTGGTTTCAAAAAGTTATTTGCAGGATCAGATGCTTGATTTGGGCTCGGGAGCATACCCGGTATTTTTTGATTACAATGGAGATGGCTTAATGGATCTCTTAGTTGGAAATTATGGATATTCTGATTCATGTGTTTTATTACCGGATAATAGCCTGCAATGTTATTTTACATCAAAAATTGCACTCTTGCTTAACGAAGGAACACATGCAAAACCTCAGTTCAGGCTTGCCGACAGAAATATTGCCCACCTTGATACACTTCAGATGCAATCGCTGATACCAACCGTTGCTGATATGGATGGCGATGGCGATATGGATATGGTATGCGGGAATTCAAAAGGTAAACTGGTTTATTGTGAAAATATCGCACTTCCAGGACAACCGGCTGATTTTAAAATGGTTGATCCAGCCTGGCATGGAATTGATGTCGGTGATTTTTCGGCGCCACAGCTTTTTGATGTGGATGAGGATGGATTAACTGACCTGGTTTGTGGTAACAAGAAAGGAACTTTTAGTTTTTATAAAAATACTGGCACCAAACAGGTTGCTCAGTTTACATGGGTATCCGATTTTCTTGGTGGTGTTAATGTTTCCAATCCTCAGCTATCTAATAACGGGTATAGTGTACCGTGTTTTTACCAGGATAAACAAGGTGATATCAAGCTGTTTTCAGGTTCTGAATTCGGGGATATTTTTATTTACGATCAGATTAAAAACAACCTGGAAGGTAATTTCAGGCTGGCAGGGACATTGCCGGGAATAAAAGAAGGATGGCGCATTGGAGTAGCTTTAGGCAACCTGAATAATGATACTTTGACTGATATGCTGGTTGGAAATTATTCCGGAGGGCTGGGATTGTTTTTTGGGAAACCAGATAAAATATTCGGAATTTGGGAACAGGCAAACCGAACATTTTCAGCACTTTACATTGCACCAAATCCAGCGACAAGTGAAGTTTCAATTGATATAAAAAGTGATTTGGCGATAAAACCAGAATCATTGGTTATCCAGGGAATAGAAGGAAAAATTATCAGGAAATACTCGAAGGTTAATTTCCCGATGATGATTGATGTTTTGGGTTTACTGAATGGTATTTACCTGGTTGTCGTTCAAACAGATAAAGGAATGGTGACGGGCAAACTTGTGGTTTGCAGGTAGATATCTTCCAAGGTTTTTATCATTATTATGTACAGCTGATTCGATTTTGCTGGCGGTACTGTAGTTCACATTAATGCCTGTATTGCTGCTATTGTTACTGCAATTATGTTAGGTCGTCGACGCGATTATAAAGATCA
>CAIWMA010000079.1 GCA_903913645.1 uncultured Bacteroidales bacterium
CTCTTCACTTTTCACTTTTCACTTTTCACTCTTCACTCTTCACTCTTCACTATAATTTAACTACCCTTTCCACTTTTTGCCTGTTATTCACATAGGTTACCCGCAAAAAATACATTCCGCCTGCAATTCCTGAAAGCGACAAGGTGGATTGATTTCCGAAAGTTCTTACAACATTTCCGGATAAACCCAATAATTCAATTTGTTTGATCGCCAGGGATGAACGGATAACAAGTTTATCTGTAGCAGGATTCGGGAATACATCCAATCTATTATCTTCATTGGCCGGCAGCTCTGTTAAAAGACATTCTGCTAAACCAACCGTATATTTTCCGCCCGAGATTCCTGTTGTGGTAAAACATGTATTTGCCGTCACACCGGTTACATCCACCGACTGACTTCCGCTTCCATTACTGAACACCAGGTTGATTGAAGGAATTGTTCCGTCAAAAGTATAGGAATACCAGCCGTCGGCACCTAAGGTAATGGCTGTTCCCGGCCATGCTCCCAGCTGGGCGGTTGAAGTTCCGGTCCATGCATAAAAAAATACCGAAGTCCAGGCAGCCGGTTTCTGGAATTTTATTGTTATACCTGTGGGTTGCACGGTAAAATAAGTATTGGTTGAAACAGCAGATTCTACACCTGAGTTATCAATTGCTATTGCTTTTAGTGTAGTCTGATCCTGGGTTATGGCAACTGTTCCTCCGGATGAAATCATGGTTGAGGCAGTTGTAGGAGTGGTTCCATCCAGCGTGTAATAAATGGAAACCGGTTCGTTCGAGCCTTCTGCAGTCAAAGTAACTGTAGTGCCACCCTGGTAATAACCGCCGCCGGGTGAAACCGTAAGCGTTGTGCCGGAACTTGTCCCGTTGCCCACCCATGTATGAAAAATATAGGACCTGCCAATATTTCCTTTGGTATCAATGGCTTCGACATAATAATCCACTAACTTACTTACTATTCCTTTCACCTGGGCCGAATATTCATCTGCTTTGTATAGCGGTGCTAAACTGGTAAGGTTAGGAATGGTGTTTTTAGTCATCGGCAGTTCCTGCCAGTCATTTACTTCCGGGCCGCCGGCATAGGTTTCATTTTGATCGTTTGTTAACGGGTTATTTCCGTCTTTGTCGGTTCTGTATTTCAATTTCACCGAAGCCAGCCCGCTGATATCGAATACATAAGTCCATATCGTAAAATCAGAAGGCTTATAGGTTAACCATTCCGTTTCGCCCGGATTGTACGGCTCGCGCTGAAGATGGTAAATGGATGGAGGAGTTTCGTCATTACCGCCATTCATCACATTCAGGGCGCTGGTAACAGCAAGGTTCGATGCACGGGTAGGATGCGAATCCCAGTCTTCGGTTCCATCCCAGTACCAGTAGCAACTTGTTTCGCCCATGGCCAGGTAATTGAAGGCTGTTTTTGTGTCAGCGGATGCCGCACTTATCTGCTGGGCCGTTTTAACGATATTGGATGCAGCAGTAATAACGCCCCAGCTATTCCTGTCGGGACTGTAACTCGACGATAAAGTTGTTCCGTTGAGGCTGTATGGTCCCGGGTCGCCGTTCCATTTTAAAAACTCAGGGTCTGCACCTGCCCCATACCAGCTGCCGGCTTCTACATGAATTACATCATCGGTGGCCGGTGGAAACTGGTCCAGGTAATCCTGTACCGTTGTACATACAAACCGCGATGGATTTGCCTGTAACCAACTCACAAAACTATCAAAATTTGAACCGTAATATCCTGAAGAACCTCCGCCGTAGTTATCCCCGTCGTGATGAAGGAGAATGATGATAGGGTGAGCGGGATCGGTATTATAACTTTCGAGCTGGCTCATACATAAATCGTACTGAAGCGCACCGAAACCGCCACGGCCATCTTCGTTTCCATAAAGAAAAGATGCTGGCATGGCAATCATTCTGTATTCCTTACCTGTATTCGGATCTACGTATTTCATCCAGTGCGGTCTATGCCCCCAGGCGGCAGAAATTTTTCCCGGAGCATACAGACCGGTAAGTTTAACCCAATCGCCGGGATCGGTATTTAACTGGTCCGCTTTGTTGGGTTCCACAATACTGAAGTTTTTATCGTATACCGATCCTGCCGATGAACGGTCGATGTGCGAGTTATCCACCATCACCCATTCAAAACCTTCCTTTACCAGGGAAGGGATCATTTGTTCCTCAAACGCATTTTCAGGAGGAAAAAATCCTTTTGAATAAGGCAAACCGGGAAAACTTTCGGCAAATGCGCTTTTGTGTTTCTCAACCTGGTACATGATATCCGAGCTGTCGATCAAAGGCATAAGCGGATGGTAATATCCAAAACCTACCATATTGAGGCGTTGATGACCCAGGGAAGTTTTCCTGGAGATCATACTGGTCCAGTTTTGTTTCCAGTTCGAAAATGCCATTCCATTTGCTTCCAGCACGTTTAAATCTTCCATTAAGGAACCCGAAAAGCTCACCTGTGCCCCGGCATGATCAAAACCAGTGAGTTTATTCACCGCTCCTGGTGCATAGTTGGTATACGGACCAGTGCGCGAAGTAAATACATCCAGCAAACTATAGCTCATCCTGTTGGCATCGATAGTTTGCTTTACCGTTTCACCCGGCCAGTATATCGGCTGGTGCATATGCCATTGAAAAGCTATATATATGGGAGGTTTCACCGCCATTGCCGAAAGCGTGACAACGGCAAGAGCATATAAAAGGAAAATGATTTGCTTCATGGCTGAATTTGGCTAAGTTTTACAAGCCTGATAATGTTTCAGGATTCACGCATTCAATGATTAACATTTAATTTTCAAATGCTTCGCGATCAAAGGTCCAAAGTTGAATAGTTCGATTAGCAGTATTCCACTTTTCCGATTTCTATTATATCATAACACGGTTAACGCGGATCGAACGAATTAAAACGGATTTATAGGCCAAAATCC
>CAIWMA010000080.1 GCA_903913645.1 uncultured Bacteroidales bacterium
AGGTTACATCCCTCCTACTTCGGGCACGGCTTCGGTTTACGGACATGACGTTCTCTTCGAAACAGAAGAAGTTAAAAAGATAGTTGGTTATCTGCCGGAACACAATCCTCTGTACCTTGATATGTATATTAAAGAATACCTGGAGTTTGTTGCTGGTATTCATAAACTGGGAAAAGATTCAAAGATCCGGATCCGCGAAATCATTGAGAAGACAGGATTAGGCCCGGAGCAGAATAAAAAGATTGGCACTATCTCAAAAGGATATCGTCAGCGCGTGGGACTGGCGCAGGCTTTAATTCATAACCCAGAGGTACTTATTCTGGACGAACCTACTTCCGGGCTTGATCCTAACCAATTGCTCGAAATCCGCGAACTCATCAAAGGAATTGGAAAAGAAAAAACGGTTATCCTTTCCACTCATATTATGCAGGAAGTGGAAGCCATCTGCAGCCGGGCAATTATTATAAACCTGGGAAAAATTGTAGCCGACGGATCCACAGCAGAATTATCCAATGTTCAAAAGCATGATATTGTCACCGTCGAATTTGAAACTCCGACTTCCGAAAAGCAGTTGCTTTCGATTCCAGGCGTTGCAAGGGCTGTAAAAGTGAATGATCTTTCATGGAAACTTGAAGCAAAACCAGGTGAAGATATCAGGCCTAGGATTAACAAATTTGCCGTTGAGAATAACATGACCCTGCTTTCGCTCCATCGCGAAGAACATAACCTGGAGCAGGTATTCCAGGAATTGACGGGGAAGGGAAATAGGTAATAGTTATTGGTTATTGGTTAATAGTTCATAGGAAATAGTTAATAGGTTGCGAACTATGGCAAACTACGAAAAAATTTCAACTGATGAGTAGTTGTTATAATAAAGAAAACATCAACCCAAATTAGCCGGATTGTTTAATGTTATCATTTTAAAACTGGCTATCCAGGTTCAGATAAAAACCAAATAAGTTGAGAAAAATCATTTTTTTATTTACCCTATTAACAACACAGCTTTTCGCACAGGAAAACACTTTTCTGAATCCTATTCTTCCCGGAGGATTTCCTGATCCATCAATCTGCAGGGTAGGCAACGACTTTTACATGGTTAATTCTTCGTTTGAGTATTACCCCGGACTTCCCATTCATAAAAGCAAAGACCTGGTTAACTGGGAACTTGTTGGTTACGGCTTGCAAAGAAAAGAGCAATGTTCCGGGCAGGTTAATATTGTGGATGTGCAATCGGATGGAGGAATCCATGCTCCAACCATCAGGTATCATGACGGAACATTTTACATTATTACAACGAATGTGTATTACAACCTTGAAAAGCAGCAAACAGATTTTGTTAATTTTATCATTGCAGCAAAAAACATTGAGGGTCCTTGGTCAGACCCTCACGTATTGGACGGAGCACCCGGCATTGATCCTGATATTTTTTTTGATGATGGGAAAGTGTGGTATGCAGGCACACATTCACCGGATAAACCCAATTTCCCGGGCGAAGGAGAAATATGGTTGCAGGAAATTGATACTAAAAGCTGGAAACTGACTGGTGAAAGAAGCTATTTGTGGCGCGGCGCCTGCGGTGGCGTTTGGGCTGAAGGCCCTCACATTTACAAAAAAGACAACAGGTATTATTTAATGTTAGCCGAAGGAGGAACAAGTTTTAATCATGCCATGATGATTGCAGTGAGCGATAGCATCAGGGGACCATTTATTTCCAATGACAGGAATCCGATACTAACCACAAGAAATCTTTCCTACGATAATTGGGTTGTAAGTACCGGCCATGCTGACCTGATTGAATTGGAAGATGGCAGATGGTTTATGGTTGCCTTAGGCGTAAGGGGTGATGAAGATAGAAGCTCAAATATGGGCCGGGAAACACATCTGATACCTGTAAAATGGGAAAGAGAACCTTTTGAGTGGAAAAAAGAAAAATACGAATGGCCGGTGTGCGCCCCATTGACAGGGAAAGTTGAACGTTTCAATCCACTTCCATTTGCAAATAAGCCACAATACAGAAACGATGCATTTTGTGACAATTTTGACAGCAAAAAACTTGATCTGGAGTGGAATTTCAGAAGAGTTCCCAAAGAAGGGACATATAGTTTAACTGATAACGTTGGAAATATGAGATTGTATGCCAAACCTGATATGATTAAAGAAAGAGGAAGTTGCAGTTTGATGGGATTCCGTCAGAAAGAAAGTGAATTTGAATATAGTGTGAGAATGCTATTCAGCCCCAAAACGGATGAATCGGAAGCCGGCATAAGCCTTTTCCAGAAAGATAATAACTATTTCACATTTACAGTAATCAGAAGAAACGGGCAATCTATAATTCAGCTGAAACTTGCTGAACCGGGTAAAACACCTGAAATTTTAGAAGAAAAAAAGCTTGACGAATATCGTGGTGAAATTGTTTTAAAAGTTGAATCTAAAGGACACCAATACCATTTTATATTTTCGTTGGATAATGGTGAAACATTTTCGGCTTTTGCCACCACAAAATCAAATTACTTACTTAGCAAAGGATACACCGGTGCTTACCTGGGTATTTATTGTACAGGCAACGGGAAACAATCAAAAGAGTATTCTGATTTCGATTGGGTAAATTATAAAGGATATACGCGTTTAACGAAGTGATGTCATTCTTATCTATTCTCCACAATTCCGGCACATTTCAGTTTCTGAGCGGTTTTTCAGAACCTGCTTTCTGAATGCAGTATAATTCTGATTTTTCCAAATTTCCGATAACGGTTCTTCAAGCAGGTTACCAGATTTATGATCTGCATCTTTATCATAACAACACGGAACCACTTTCCCATCCCAGGTAATTACAAGTGAACTCCAGATACGGTGGCAACGATTCCTGATTTTCTTTACCAGCACCCATTTTCCATCAGAAGTTTGCCTGTAACGTGATTTTGTTTTCAAATTTGGGATAATTGTACTTTCAGCATCAAAATTGTAAACCTGGGCTGTTTTAAAAACAAGTTTATCCACATCCGCTTGTTTTGCAAACTCACGCATCTGCTGCATCTGATGCTCATTATGTCGCATCACAATAAATTGCAATTCAATAAACGGAGTGTTTGATTTCAGGGCTTTTTTAGCTGCAACCAATCTTTTAATTCCCTCAATTACTGTCGGCAAATTGCCATTAATGCGGTATTTTTCATACGTTTGCTGGTCGAGACCATCGAGTGAAATGATAAGATGATTGAGCCCGCTTTTAATGATACTATCAATATTTTTCCCATTCAGATAATGTCCGTTGGTAGAAGTAGCCACAAAAATATTTTGTTTCCGCGCCATGGTTACCATCTCCGAAAAGTGGGGATTTAACATGGGTTCGCCTTGAAAATAGAGCGTTAAATAGAAGAGATCAGGCGAAAGTCTGTCGAGAATTTCCCGAAAAACTTCCAGGTTCATATTTCCTTTGGTGCGCGAAAGTGAATTCATGCCTGTCGGGCATTCGGGACAGCGAAGATTGCACGAAGTGGTAGGCTCAACGGATGCAGCCCATGGCTTTCCGATCACAATTACTGCTCGGAATATACGGCTGAGCAGGAACCCTGTTTCCACAAGCATCAGGTTCGATAACCTGCGCAGGTTAAGCGATTTGAATAATGTGAAATAATACCTGGATATTTTGGGAGTGTTCAATTCTAGTTAATCTTATTCGTTAGTTTCTGAACAATCCTGAATTGCTGGAAGAACTCTTTCGCTATCACTCTTAAAACCGTATAAACAGGTATTGCCAGTAGCATTCCAATCAGTCCTGCCAAACTTCCACCCATGATAATGACGAAAAAGATTTCGAGTGGGTGTGCCTTTACACTTTTAGAATAAATCATAGGTACAAGAATATTGTTATCAATAAAATTGGCAACTACAAGCACGCCGCCCAGTTTAGCCAAAACTGATAACAACTCACTGTAAAGGCCTGCTGCCAATGTACCAGTAATACCAAGCGTTACGGCAATCAAAGCGCCAATCACCGGCCCGATGTAAGGAATAATATTCATAATTCCTCCGAAAAACCCAATCAGCAAGGCATTATCAACTCCCAGGATCCAAAGTCCAAGAGCTATAATTGACATTACACCAAGCACCTCAAGAATAACACCAATAAAATACCGCATCAGCAGGTTTTTAGAATCGGCAATCACTTTGCGGGTAGCATCATGCTGTCTTTCAGGAACAAGAAGCAACAAAGTATCTTCAAACAGTGTATCGTCTTTCATAAAAAAGAAAGCGATAAATAGAACTGAAAATAGTCCTACGAACACTGTTCCGGCAGCATTAAAAAATCCATTTATAATCGCGGTAACACTTCCTATATTAACGACTGATTTTGCTTTAATTACAATAAAATCCTGGAATGTTTGTCCAGTTGGAATAACACCTAATACGCGAAGTTCATCATCAAGCCACTGTAAAGGCCCTTCCAGGTTTTTAGCCAATAAGGTTACATCAATCTTTGAAATGGTTTGAGCTTGCTGAACAATCAATGGCACAAAAATGGATAACATTCCAAGAAACCCTATCACAATTGTTAATAGTGCAAGGGCGGTGCTGAGAGGATGAGGGATACGCCACTTTTTAACATGCACCCTGTCGAAGAACCTAACTAATGGATGCCCGATAAAGGAAATTACTGCTGCAATCAGTATCCAGACAATCATAAACGAGAACCGCCAGATCAGAAAGCCTAATAAAACTATCAGTAAAATGTAACCTATATAAGTTAGTACCTGCTTCATAAGTAAAATGTCAGATTACAAATTTAAAAAAAATTGAAGAGAAATTAAAAATGACGTAAATATCCGCGCTGTAATGAAAAATCCGGGTGCAGGTAAAAACTGCACCCGGATTATCCTTTCGAGGTAAAAGAGTATTCCTTTTAATTTAAGACTCAAGTTTCAAATTCCAAATACCAAGAACCAAGACTTTAATTTGAAACGTACCGGAGTTTAGCATTTGTAATTTGAAGCTTGATATTTAGGATTTGGGTCTTAGAAAATCAAACCCTTACTTCACCCAATCAGCAATAAATAAATTTGTATCGTGTGTGCCATGGTTATTGCGGTTGGATGACCAAACCAGTTTTTTGCCATCGGGTGAAAACATGGGGAATGCGTTGAAATAACTTTCTGAAGTAATCTGCTCTATGCCTGTTCCATCCAGGTTGACCATAAACAAATGGAAATCATATCCTTTAGTGGATTGGTGGTTACTTGAAAAGATAATTTTCTTACCGTCAGGAGTAAAAAATGGTGCCCAGTTGGCTTTCCCTAAATGAGTTACCTGTTTCAGATTGCTGCCATCCACATTGCAGGTGTATATTTCCATAGCGGTAGGCATCACGAGATTCTGAGCCAGCAGATCTTTGTATTCTTTAATATCTTCAGGCGTTGTCGGACGCGAAGCCCTGAAAACAAGGCTCTTGCTATCAGGTGAGAAGAATGCGCCGCCATCGTACCCCAACTGATTCGTAACCTGTTTTACATTTTTACCGTCGATGTCGCAGGTATAAAGATCGAGATCCCCATTGCGTAATGAGGTAAAAACGATTTTCTTTCCATCGGGTGAAACTGTGGCTTCTGCATCGTAACCTGGAGAGCTAATGAGTGTCTTAACAATTTTACCATTCAGATCGGCAACAAAAATATCGAAATCTGAATAAATCGGCCAAAGGTATTTATGATCGGCACGTGGCTCAGGATTCGGCGGGCATTCCTTGCCGCCAAGGTGAGTTGAAGCATAGATAATCTGTTTATTCCCAGGTAAAAAATACGAACAGGTAGTACGTCCCATACCGGTACTGATCAATGGTGGACGATAGGCTGTATCTGCTGCGGCTTTGGCAATATCAAGGTTGAATATCTGGTCACATTTTAATCCCCAGGCGTGATTATTGCATTGGAAAGTCAGGTTTTTACTGTCGAAACTGAAATAAGCTTCGGCATTATCGCCACCAAAAGTCAGTTGGTGAATGTTTTTCAGGTGTTTTTCCTGGGCTGAAACTGCCAGGGAAACGAATAAAAGAATTGCAAAAATTGAGTTTTTCATTGTTGAAGTTGAGAGTTTAAAACTATTTAGAATACAAAGGATTTTATAGCCGGATTGTTCATTGAATAGGATATTTTTCTGAATCAGAACATTTTTTCATTACAAACAAGGCTAATTTCAGCATTTGAATAGTTTGGCTAAAGCTTGAATGAAAATTAATTAAAATATTCCCCGACCTGAAGGTCGGGGCAAGAAATCAGGACAAGAAATCGGGGCAATAAGTGCGAAGTATATTACAAGCTTTTGAAATCAAACAAGTCAATCTCCGAATTTATATCAATCCTCAAAATTAAGAATCATTGATTGAGAAATGAAAAACCTGATCTATTTCAGCAATAATCCGTTAAAGAGCAGTTTATAAACTCCCGGAGTTGAAGCACGGAATTGCGGACTAAAACCATAAACCACCAGGTTTCCTTTCCCTTTCCTAAGCCAGACCATTGCAGCATAATTTCCAAGTAATTCCTGTTTATCACAATAACCACTAAGTAGAATATGGTCTTCCGGATAGCTTGCAATAATCCTCCGGTCCATATCAAAGGCAGGCAAATTGGTCTGGAAAACCTGGTCGGCAGAAGTTAAAATCCCGGTTTCTGACTGCATTCCCCAGGTTAACGGATGATCGGGCAACAGTTTTACTTTTAGTAAGGATGCAGGACAGTTTAATCCTGCTTTCTGGAGTTTTTCGGCAACATTGGTAAACGGGAACCGGAAATCATCGCTTTCGGTTTCACTGATTTTAATACTCATCAGCCCGTCGAAAAGCGCAGTAGAGCCTCCCCACGAAAGTATTGTACCGCCAGTATTTATAAATTTCAATACTTTCTGAAATCCATCTTTTCCCATTCCTTTTGCATACTCAGGAGGTAAATTCGCCAGGTAATAATTTTCACCGGATTTGGTTTTACCTTCCATCAGCACATTTTTATCCTCATCGGGGAAAATAACAACATCGAAATTCAGTTCAAAAGTCTTCTTTGCCAGGTCTGCAGGTCTGATTACAGTAAAAGGAATATTGTACTGATCGAACAGGTAACGTGTCCAGCCGGCATCATTATCCTGGAACCAGCTTTCGACAAGAGCTATGCGTGGCATTTTAACCGGAGTAGCTGTAGTATCAGGATTTTCAGGAAACCATTCTGGCGAAATTGTAAGCGAATCCGGAAGCACAGAAACTTTCTTCCCGTTTGATCCTGCAAGTATAAAACTTCCGGCTGGTATTGATTTCCCATTATATGCGATTGCTTTTTTTGTTCTTGAAACAGGTAAACCATTCGTCATGGACGTAAAAGCGGCTTTATAACTTTCGTTGTTGGTGGCGCTGAAAACCCAATACCCATCTTCATGTACTGGCGATTTACTAATAAGCGTAAAAGGAACCGGGACAGCTTCCAGTTTTTTTTCTAATTCATCAACCACAACAGGGATTTCGTAGGATTGCAATCCTTTATTCAGTGGCAACGACCAGCTGGTGATATCGTAAGGCTCAATTGCTTCGCCCCCAGGCATATAATGGCGCAAAGGGAAAGTCTGTGCTTCCATCACCTCCTTGATAAATGCACGGAAAGGTTGTGCAAGCGGAATAACAATATCACCATTATGCATCATTTTATCATTCCAAACCATATTGGCTTTGAGTTGCAAAACGCTAACGCCGTGTTCGTGCAAAAGGTTAACAAGTGCCACTAATTCTCCCTGATCGTTTTGCTGTAAAGGGACAATGAAATAGGATGGGGCAAGAGTTTTGCCTTTCCGTACTTCGTTTCGGCACATATAATTCCTGAATTTCAGGATTTGTTCCTTGTTGGCCGAAGCTGTCCGAAGAAGTGACCAGGTTGATTGCATTTCATATTGCACAATGTCCGAAAGCCGCCACCATCCACCGTCCCATGGCAATGGCATATTTATACTTTTTTTATTCTCGCTAAGGCCTTTTCCATTAAATTTCAGCTCATTCTTTTCGATGTATAAAGGTGTTGCTCCTCTTACGCTGGCAGCTTCTGTTAGCATGCCGACCATATTTTTCCATTCGGCTGTGGCTGTTGAACCGGGCCAGTAATCGTCGTACAAATAATGCTGCGCCACACCGGCGCAACCGGCAGATGCCATATCCTTAGCCATTGCTGAACCAAACACCCACGACCAGTTCCATATGCCTTCATCAATATTTGTTGCAATCGGATCACTCATGGGCGGAACAAAATAGCGAACACCGGTTGAGCCCATCTGGTGCTTCTCAATCATAACCTGAGGAAACCAATCTTTACTGTAAATGGCAGAAATAACCCGGGTGTCTTTTTGCGTTAATGTTACAAAATCTCTGTTGTTATCATGGCCTATGTATTTGTGATAAACGCCTGGCAATGTAGCACCTTCGTAAGCTGTTCCTTTGTATTTGCGATAGTTATCCACCACCATTTGCATTCCATCCGGGTTATGATTTGGCACCACCATAAAAACCACGTTATCCAGGCATTTAAGCATTTCCGGATCAGTTGTATTGGCGTAAGTATAAGCAATCTGTGGAAAAGCCTGTGTAGGCCCGACTTCATTTGAATGCATCGACAAAGTAGCAAGTACAAATACCTTATCTTCCGCAATAAGTGAATCCCGCTCCGAATCTTTCATAGTAAAGTCCAGTGCAAGTTTTCGGTTAATTTCCTTGTAACGATCAAGTTTAGCCAGGTTTTCCTGGGAAGAAATAAATACAAGGAACATTTTTTTGCCCATGGGCGATTCGCCGATTTCCCTCATCTCCACCCTTGGCGATTCCTGAGCCAGTTGCTTGCAATACGCAATCAGTTGATCATAGTCAAATAAATTCCGGTCCGACCCGGGTTCAAATCCAAAAAACTCAGCCGGGGATTTGGCAATTTGAGCCTGGGATGTTTTATTTTGTAATGTCAGTAAGCCAAAAACAAGGAAAAGATAAATCAGAGTTCTTTTCATGATAGAAAGGGTATTGGGAATGTATTTTCCAACATCAGAAATTTCATGAAACTTTCAATCAGTCTCATGATTGTGTATGTCAAATTAAAGACATTTTGAGGGAAACCGCAAATTGATTGCAGGATGATTGCAAGCAAAGGGTGAAAATATCAGAACTGAAAATATATAAATGGCTGTATTTCTGATGATTTGATCTGGATAACAACAAAAACTATTACCACCAGGTATGCTACTTTAAGTACAAAAGGCGACTTTATCACCAACTGCTGAACATGGTTTTCAATACCGGAAGGAATGAAATGCAGTATATATCCCAGCAGCATCAGCAATAAGACATATGGGTATCCTTTTATAAAATCTGCAATTATTTCAGAATGGAAATCGGTGGTTATCTGCGTAAGCATTGCTTTTACAACGTCAATATTATCTGCCCTGAAATAGATCCAGGCAAAACATACAAAATGGAAAGTGATTATAACTCCCAGGATCCGGGTCAGTTTAGTTTTCGGAATTCGAATAATTGAATTTATAAATTTCTCAAATGCCAGACCGATACCATGCAATGCGCCCCAGATAACAAACCGAAGTGCCGCTCCATGCCATAATCCACCCAGCAACATAGTAATCATCAGGTTAATATAGGTTCGAATTTTACCTCTCCGGTTTCCGCCAAGTGAGATATAAAGATAATCACGCAGCCAGCTGGAAAGGGAAATATGCCAGCGCCGCCAAAACTCGGTGATACTTGCCGACTGGTATGGTGAATCGAAGTTAGCCGGAAGTTTGTATCCCATTAATAGCGCTATCCCTATCGCCATATCGGTATAACCTGAAAAGTCGCAGTAAATCTGAAGTGCGTAACCGTAAACTCCGAAAAGGTTTTCGAGGCCGGTGTATAGTCCTGGATTGTCAAATATCCTGTCGACAAAATTCAGGCTGATATAATCGGAAATTACCGCCTTTTTAAATAATCCAATGCATATCAAGAAGACAGCTTTGCCAAAATCAGCTTTGCTTACAAATGGTGTCTTGCGAACCTGTGGCAGGAAAACCGAGGCGCGAACAATCGGCCCGGCAACCATTTGCGGAAAAAATGTTACAAAAAAGGCGAATTCCGAAATGTTTTTCACCGGCTCGAGATTACGGCGATAAATATCGATGGTATAACTGAGACTCTGGAAAGTAAAAAACGAAATCCCGACAGGCAGAAAGATGTTCAGTGGATCAAAGGGCTTATTCGCCAAATCATAAAAAATACTCAGGAAGAAATTTGTGTACTTGAAGTAAATCAGCATTCCGATATTCACCACCAGGCTCAAAACCAGGAAAAAAGTCCGCCTTTGTTTTATTTCGGTGCGGGCAATTTGCTTGGCAAGGTTGTAATCCACAACAGCCGTTATTAGCAACAATATGAAATAAAGTCCGCTGGATTTATAATAAAAGAAGATTGAAAACAGCGTGAGATAAATGTTTTTAAGCGTGTTATGTTTATAAACAATACTATACACAGCTATAAACCCCAGGAAGAGGAACAAAAAGAACCCGCTGCTGAAAATCATCGGCTCCTTTGGGTTGAAAACAAACTCCTGTAAAAGTTTATGGAAATCAATCTGCTGCATACTTCGAATAGCTGTCAATTAACGCTTTGTATAAAAGCGAACCCTGTAATGTGTACCCTTGTTTGTTGTAATGCACTCCATCGCGTTGCATTAAATCAGCCTTCCGCCATTGGGTGCAGGAGCCAAAACCTCCTCCAATATTGAACATATCCCAACAGGCAACGTGTTCCTGCTCAGCAGCTTGCTTTAACGCCCGCTGAACGGCTGCCAGGTAAGGATTCTTATATTTTTTATGAAAATAATCGTCAGCCGGGGTAGCAATCAGGATGGAGGTTTCCGGGTTTAACGATCGGATTCTCTGCACCATTGAGTTGACAGATGCGATTACTTCGTCGACAGTCACTTTTATATTTGCGCCTTCGTTAGTACCTAATGATATAATGACCAGGTCGGGTTTCAAAACCTGCAACTGCGTATAGAAAAGCGGAGAAGTATTATAATCGTTGAAATGAGCGCCATTTATTCCAACGCTGCTGTATAAAATTCCGGGCTTGTTGTTTTGAAGGATCACACCATTAATGGTGGTTGAGTTCTGGCTAATTTCAGTTTGTTCAGCCTGGATGCGAACGTAATTTGTAGGATGTTCGAACCTGACAGTGGTTGTATTTTCATCTCTTTCCAAAGGACGTGCCGACATAAGGTAACCAAATTTTTCGGGAGAATGTGTAAACCGGGAGTCGAACTGCGTTGAATCTTTGGTATGAATCAACGTTACCAGGTCGAATGCATAATCCAGGTCATCATGGTTAAGCGTGGTAATATCAAAATAGGCACCGCTTACATTTGAAAACATAGAAATTCCGGATAATCCAGGTTCAGGATAGCGGTTCGGGCTGTTTATTTTCGCAACTGTCCAGCCTGTATTTGTTGAGGAACGGTAGTCATTAGGTTCGTTGGTACCGGCAACCCGGAGCGGGAACACCAGTCCGCGGCCTGCATTTCCAAACCTTTGCTGTAAATCTTTCCTCACCTCGCGTGTGAGGAAATCAGCCTGGATATGTGAATCGCCGATATGCAGGATATTCACTTGGTTCGTATCTCCATTTTCGAGCCTGAGTAATTTTTCGAAAAAAGGCAACAAGTGTTCCGCATTTACCAGCGTGTCAGCTTCATAATTTATAAAGGGGAATTCGACCATACTAATAGTATCAGCATCATTCACCTGCCCTTTTGAAGCAAAGGAAATGAAAACTAGAATTACAATGGTTAAAAATCTATTTCGCAACAACAGCAAGGCTTTTCCTCCGTTTCTGGTATTTTTCAACTTCATAAATAAAACTACGTGCAAACGACAATCCAACTTTCCGTCCACCGGCAAAATTCAGGTGCGTATAGTCCTTGTTTGCAAGTGCAGGCTTTGAATTGGCAAAGCCGGCCATTGAATTTTCGCCTCCCATGGCTTCAAAAAGATTCCAGAAAAGCAACTTATTATCAAAGGCAATTTTTTCCTGAGCCTGGATAAGAATTGGAATAACAGGCATGGTAACAAACTGACCCTGCCGGCGCTGGCTCCGGTCCGAAACGGATAGCAGCAGTATAGGAGTATCAGGAAAAGCCTGTTTCAGTTTACTGATCAGTTTGCTCATTCCTTTTATATAGCTGGTAAAATTGGGGGTTGGTGAGTTCGATACATTCAATCCAAACTGCAGAACAATCATATCGTATTGCAACAAACTGTCGAAAGCGGCAAGATTTTTTTCCGGGATTGCCTGGAGTCCAAGACCTGAATTGCCTTTGATGGCAAAATTATCAATGTAAATTCCTGTTTCATCTTCCAGAGAAGCTCCATAACAGGTAATCCCAGCTAAATTAAATCTTGCGCTTACCTGTCGGATTGTGTCAGCCTGAATTGTAATCATAGCAGGAGTGGCAGATGCATGCATTTCCATATCCCGGTTGTCTTTCCTGTTTAACATAATTCGTGCTTTCTGATCGTATGCCGAAGTGTAAAACAACCTGAACGTACTGAAAGCAGATGTGTGCCTGAAATGATTCGTCCCCTTATAAAACACATAATTTCCCGAATCCGGCGCATAGCTAAATCCGTTGATGCCCAGATGACTTGAACCTGAATTCGTAAGGATTGATGAGGTATTCCATCCGCCAAAAGAATGTATAACCGACCGCCTGAAACCGGCAACTTCAGACGTGATAGGAACAAAACCAACACCATTTCCACCATAAAGGCTTTGCAATGTATCGCGCAAATCGCTTACCAGGATATCGCCATCCGAAAAGGAATCGCCATACCATGCAATCCGCACTTTGCCTTTCTTTTCTTTCGATTTAAGCAGTTCTCCAACAAGTTTATCGAGCGGATATTTTTCACCGGTAAAATTGCGGAAACATACAACGTCTTTAGGCGATGGCTCGGATTCCAGGACTAGGGAATCAACAAAAAGAGGCTTGGCCTGGGCAATATTGTCTTTTATAATATCAGAAAAGATGCTTACCGGCTTAATGGTATAACCCAACAGGCTCTTTTCTCCCTCAAACATGGATAAAATGCCCAATATGCCGGCAACCGCCAATGTAAAGTAAAATGCCTGGGGAATATAATTCTTACTCATTTAGGATAACGAAAGCTGTAACAGAAATAATTTTTCATTAAAAAACCACTTGATTTTGCCAGGATAATTTCAATGAAAAATAAGGCTGCAAAAGTAGGGACTTTTCGGATTATGTTTTAAATTGATTTGATGCCAGGATTTAGCATTGGCAAATTTATACTTGAATATGGTAAATCCAATGTTGGAAATGGCATTTCAAATATTTAAAGTGAGGAAATCTATTTCTTCAATTTCTACATTCCTTACTTTTAC
>CAIWMA010000081.1 GCA_903913645.1 uncultured Bacteroidales bacterium
CCGGTATCCTGTATAAAGATTTTCCGTTTCGTAATAAGTTTTATCGCCTGCTTATAATCGCCGGGGATGTTGAACATACGGCACCAGTCGTTACCGGTTCCAACCGGAATCATAGCCAGAACTACTTTGTCGGTAGGAACGTGAGCCTGTGTAAAAATTCCGTTTACAACTTCGTTAAGCGTGCCATCGCCACCAACTACAATAATATTGCGGTATCCGTTTTCGATGTATTTCCGGATCAGCATAACGGCGTGTCCGCGGTGTTCAGTAAAAACACTTACAAACTCAATACCTGCAGCCGTAAGTTGTGCTGCTATTTCGAGCCAGTCTTTTTCACCTTTGCGTTTCCCGGCATTGGGATTAACAATTACAAACCATTCCATACTGCTTTCTTAGAATAAAAACTTTGGTTTTGAAGGTCGAAAGATAGGAATAATCTTTTGAAAGCTATAAAAATTGCTAAAAAACAGAAGTTTAGGTTTGGTTTCGAGTTTAAGTATTTCCTTCCCTCGATCCCCAAGTCCCTATGTCTCCCGGTCCCTCGGTCTCAAATAACCCGGCCTTCCCATTTTCCCATCCTCAGATATATCCATGAAAGTGTTCCCAAAACAATGGCATACATATATTCGCAAAGCCAGACAACTTCAATAGGTACATGGAGTTTTACAGCCAGCAACCAGGCTAAAATAAGGTACAGACTTAGTGTAAATAACTCGATTGCCAGGCCGCTGCGTGTGTTGCCGGTTCCCAGAACGCCACTAAATAAAACAATAGTAGCCGAAAACAGGAATACAGCTCCCAGTATTATATAATATGAAGCAACAGAGGCTTCCTGTAACCTGGTGTCGCTGGTATAAATGGAAATCATAAAGTGAGGGACAAAAGCCGCCAATATTGCGATTACAAGCATTATCCCCATACTGAAAACAAGAACCTTGTTAACGATAGGAATGACCTGCTTCGAAAATCCCTCCCCTATAGCGTTACTCACAATACTGCTAGTGGCGGAACTCATTGCCCATGCCGGGATCATCAGCAACATGTATATACTCCGGATGATATTTGAAACCGCCAATGAATTTTCACCCATTTTCTCGATCAGCAGGAAAAACCCCAACCAAACGGCATGCGACAAAACAAATTGAATCATGACGTAAAGTGAAACATCAAGTGTACTTTTTATAATCGTAAAATCCGGTTTTACAAAAGTAAAAAGTTTGTATTTTGCCAGATGTGCTCTGCGGGCTGTAATAGCGAAAAAGAATAATAAAGCACAAGCTTCAGAAATGGATGAAGCTAGTCCGGCACCGGCAATTCCCATTTTTGGAAAGCCGAGGTTGCCAAAGATCAGCCCATACGCAAGAACAACGTTTAGACAGGCCATTATTGCAGCACTGATACTTATGTATTTCGTGAAAGCGATACCTGTATAAAACGATCGGAAAAGCAATGCCGAGGAAGCAAAAAACAAACCGAAAATCCTGTATTTTAAAAACACAGTGCTGGCATGGAAAACAGCTTCCGAAGCAATAAACGGTTTCAGGATATGTGCGCCAAAAAGGACTATAAGCAAGGTTATGACAAGGGTTAAAACTCCCAGGAAATAGAAACTGTTATCGAAAATGGAACCTATGGCAGCATACTCTTTTTCTCCATGCCTGCGGGCAATCAGAATCTGGACCCCGGTGGTGAAACCATAGGCAACCATAAATAAGGTGATATAAAACAAACCTCCGATTGCTGACGCACCCAGTTCAATAGCGCCCACATGCCCCAGGAAAGCAGTATCGGTGACATTCACAATGTTCTGGGCCACCAGGCTGATCATAATAGGCCAGGAAATAATCCAGATTTTTCTTATTGAAGGTGTGTTGGATGGCATGAGGGTAAAAAAATGGTAAAAAGCTAATGGGTAAAAAGTTGGAAGTAAATATTCAGATGCTGCTGAAAATTATTGAGGGTCAAAATTAAGCGAATAATTTTAAACACCAGCAAAAGTTATTCCAGCCATATCCAGATAACAAAATAAAAAAGGGGAAACCCGGAAGTTAATCTCGGATTTTCCCTTTTAGAAAAGTCTTTTCATGGTCCGACACCCGTTGGGTGTCAGACACTGAAAGCAAATACTAAAAATCAAAAGTAATTCCCTGTGCCAAAGCGGTTTGCCCACTAAAATTAATGGTGTTAGTCTGGCGGCGCATATATGCTTTCCAGGCATCAGAACCTGATTCACGGCCACCACCGGTATCTTTTTCACCACCAAAAGCACCACCAATTTCAGCGCCTGAAGTTCCAAGGTTTACGTTTGCAATACCACAATCGGAACCGGTTTCGGAAAGAAATGTCTCTGCTTCTACCAGGTTTTCTGTAAAAATACAGGATGATAATCCCTGTGGAACATTGTTATTCAGTGCAATTGCGTCTTCAATGGTTTTGTACTTTATCAGGTATACAATAGGCGCAAAAGTTTCTTCCTGAACCATTTGGTAATGATTTTCGGCTTCAACCACAGCTGGAAGAACATAATTGCCATTAGGATACTTTTCGCCTTTAAGGCTTGTTCCACCATACACAAGTTTTCCACCTTCTTTTTGAACTTCCTCAATTGTATGAAGGAAGTTATTAACTGCTGTTCCGTCAACCAAAGGTCCGACAAGTGTATCTTTTTCAAGCGGATCACCAATCCGGTCACTTATGCTTTCGTAAGCAGCAACCAAACGGGTTTTAACTGTTTCATAAACCGATTCGTGAATAATAAGCCGGCGGGTGGAAGTACAACGTTGACCGCAGGTTCCGACAGCACCAAAAACAACGGATTGCAGCGTCATATCCAGGTCGGCATGTTTGGAAATAACAACGGCATTGTTGCCGCCAAGTTCCAGGATTGTTTTGCCGAGTCGTTTCCCTACAATTGCTGCTACTCTCCTACCCACTGCAGTTGAGCCGGTTACCGACAACAGAGAAATGCGTTTGTCAGCGGCGAAGTTATCGCCAAGTACAGATGATTTTGCAACAATCATATTGAAAACTCCTTCCGGTACCTTGTTGGCTTGAAGGGTTTCTGCAATAATCTTCTGAACAGCCAATGCACAAAGCGGTGTTTTTGAACTCGGTTTCCAGATAACCACATCGCCGGCAATGGCTGCCAGCATTGCATTCCAGCCCCAAACGGCAACCGGGAAATTAAAAGATGTTATAATTCCAACAATTCCAATCGGGTGATATTGATCGTACATGCGGTGGAAAGGACGTTCGGAATGCATGGTTGCTCCGTTCAGAAGGCGGGATTGTCCGACCGCAAATTCACAGATATCAATCATTTCCTGCACTTCGCCCAGGCCTTCCTCATAAATCTTTCCCATTTCGAGTGAAACCAGGTATCCCAGCTTTTCTTTATTTGCTCTAAGTGCTTCGCCGATCTGGTGAACAACCAGTCCGCGTTTCGGAGCCGGAATAATCCGCCATTTCTTATATGCTTCCTGTGCTTTAGCAACAATATGTTCATAGTCAACCAAGGTAGCATTTGTTACTTTCGCGATCAGCGAACCGTCAACCGGTGTATACGAAGCGGTTTCGTCGCCTTTGGTATCAAGCCATTCGCTTCCGGTACTTGCTCCGGGGTTTACTGCTTCAATTCCTAAAAGTTTTAAATCTAAAGTCATAATTTCTGTTTGTTATTTAAAATTTATTCCATCATGTAACCATATCGGTATTCCGTAGCCGGTTGAAATGTTTCCTTAATTGTCCGTGGGCTGATCCAACGAATCAGGTTAAATTCCCCACCTGCTTTATCGTTGGTTCCAGAAGCGCGTGAACCGCCAAATGGCTGCAAGCCAACTATGGCGCCTGTTGGTTTATCATTAATATAAAAGTTGCCGGCTGCATACCTCAGTTGCTCGCACATAGTTGAAGCAGCGACTCTGTCCTGCGAAAACACTGCACCAGTCAGTCCGTATGGAGAAGTTGTATTGCAGAGTTCAATAGTTTCCTGCATTTTACTGTCTTCATAAACGAAAATTGTCAGAACCGGACCGAATATCTCTACTTCCATGGATTTAAATTTTGGATTGGTTGTTACAATAATCGTAGGCTCAACAAAATACCCAATGGTTTTATCTCCTTTTCCACCGGCAATTATTTCAGCTTCCGCTGAATCTTTTGCATAATTGATATACTTCATGCAATTATCAAAAGAGCCTTCATCGATCACTGCATTTATGAAATTACTGGAATCCAGAACATCACCCATTTTTGCATCTGAACTTATCCTGATCAACTCCGATTTAACATCCTGCCAAAGAGTAAAAGGTATGTACATTCGTGAAACTGCCGAACACTTCTGCCCCTGGTACTCAAATGCACCGCGATAAGCACTAACAGCAACCTCTTTTGCATTTGCCGTTGGATGCGCAAAGATGAAATTCTTACCACCCGTTTCACCAATTAACCTGGGATATGATTTATAATGATGCAGTTGAGCAGCTACTTCTTTCCACAGGTAATTAAATGTTTGGTTCGAACCCGTAAAATGAATGCCGGCAAGATCGGGCGACGCAAGCGCTACTTTGCCAATCAGCGCACCACTTCCCGGCACGAAATTAATTACTCCGTCAGGAAGTCCGGCTTCCTGGAATATTTTCATCAGGTAATAGTTGGAAAGCAAAGAGGTTGTAGCCGGCTTCCATACCGTAGTATTGCCCATCATAACGGGAGCCATATTAAGATTAGAAGCTATAGATGTAAAATTGAAGGGGCTCACGGTAAATACAAACCCTTCCAACGGCCGGAACTCCATTTTGTTCAATTGGTTGAAAGCCGAACGAGGTTGCATTTCATAAATCTGAGATACGAAATATGCATTAAACTTCAGAAAATCAATTGTTTCGCAAATAGAATCAATTTCAGACTGATACATGTTTTTACTTTGACCCAACATTGTAGCAGCATTCATCACTGCCCGGTATTTACCTGCAATAAGTTCAGCAGCTTTTAACAGAATGGATGCACGAACCGTCCAGGAAAGATCAGACCAGATCCGATGTGCTTCAATCGCAGAATCAATGGCCAGCTGAACTTCTTTTTCTGAAGCCTTATAATAAGTTGCAAGTAAATGGGAATGATTGTGTGGCATCCGGACCTGGCCGGTTTCTGATGTCCGGACCTCTTTACCACCAATGATCAGCGGAATTTCGATGGGATTATGGAGTTGTCGTTTTAGTTCTTCCTCCAGTTGCTTCCGTTCCGGGCTGTCTTTTCTATATTCAAGGACAGGCTCATTAGAAGGAAGCGGGAAATTGTAGATTGCATTATTCATAAAATACTGATTCTATTATGTAATTTTCGAATTGCATATTTTTGCAATTCGGTGGCAAAAGTATCACTATTTATGAAGGCTGCAAGGGAATACCATGAAGATTTATTTAATTTTTTGTTTCAGATCGGTTATAATCGATTCGAAGCCATTTTGGATAATTGAATCGTATTCGTGGTGAAATTTTTCGAAAGCTGCAATAATAATTTTCGCTTCCAGGGTTAGAACTGTACTGCCACCCTCAGCACCGCCTCGGGTAGGTTTGATCAGGGGAAAACCAAGTTCCCGTTCAATTTTTCTCAGGTTGTCCCAGGTTTTACGGTAGGTCAATCCAAGTTTTTTCATAGCATCATTCAGCGAACCGGTTTCATCGATAGCCTTAAGCAATTCACACTTCTTATCTCCAAACACGCCAATATTCCCGGAGGTTTCGAGCCATATTTTATAATTCAGGTGAAGGTTATCGATTTTTGAACTCATTTGTCCTGAGAATTGAATTGAGTTGTAACAATGCTTTTTAGAAGAAAATATTATTTATTGTTATAATCCGACATCGTTTGAGTTGCGCCTGCCAGCACAAAACTCTTAATAATAGAAACTGCCATATCGATTCGCGGACCAAGGATTTTTTCTTCTTTTTTCGACCATTGCCCGATTACATAATCAACCTGGAAACCGCGCGCATAATCCTTACCAATGCCAAACCGAAGGCGCGACCAATCAGAGAACAAAAGTGTTTCAATAATATGATTCAGCCCGTTGTGGCTTCCACCGCTGCCTTTGGTGCGCAGGCGCAAAACCCCCAGGTCGAGATCCACATCATCGGTTACAACAAGGATATTTTCCAGAGGTATTTTTTCTTTATCCATCCAGTATTTCACGGCCTTACCACTAAGGTTCATGTAAGTAGTTGGTTTAATGACAATCAGAAGTTTGTTTTTCAGTTTGGCTTCGGTCATATAAGCATGGCGTTCGATAGTAAATTTTACACCCAGATCTCTTGCCAATGCATCTGCAACAATAAACCCGATATTGTGACGTGTATTTGCGTACTCCTCTCCAATGTTACCTAAGCCAATTATTAAATATTTATCCATTCGCAATAATAAGTTATGAGTTATAAGTTATGAGTTATAAGAGTTGTGAAATGAATATCACACACAAAATCCTAGACCCCAATTCCAAATCCCTTAATTTCAAAAGTGTCCCAATCCATCCCCACGGTAAATCCTTTGCGAAAATCGGTTAGTTGATCGTATTTCAGACTCAGTGTTTCAATTCCTTCCACATCCGGTGCAATCTCTAAAAGATGCTTCCCTTTGAAATCAATAATAGTTGAATCACCCTGGTGGTTAGTTCCTTTCCCATCAATACCAACGCGGTTAACGGCTGCTACATAACACTGGTTTTCAATGGCGCGGGCAATAAGCAACTGACGATAAGCATAACTACGGGCGGCTGGCCAGTTGGCCACATACAACAAAAGGTCATATTCGTAGGTTCCGTAAGACCAGCTATTTTTGCTCCAGACTGGGAAACGGAGGTCGTAACAAACTAATGGACAGATTTTCCAGCCAAACAGGTCAACAACCAGTTTTTCAGAACCTTGTGAAAATTGTTCATGTTCGTTACCCGGATGGAATAAATGACGTTTGTCGTAAGTTTGGCATTTACCGTCAGGCTGCATCCAGATCAGGCGGTTGTAATAGTTCCCGTTCTCGAGGATTACCAGGCTACCGGTGATGACACTATTCATTTTGGAAGCATGCCTTGCCATCCATTTTATGGTTGGCCCCGTCATATCTTCAGCAAGATCACGCGAATCAACAACAAAACCGGTACTGAACATTTCGGGCAACACAATCAAATCGGTTTTCCTATCGATTTTCTGAAAGAAATCTTCAAACTTCAGCAGGTTGCTTTTTTTATCTTCCCAAACCAGGTCGGGCTGGATAAGAGTTACGGTTAGATCGTACATAATATTTCAGCTGCTTTGATCAGTGTTTCCTCAGTTTTGGCAAAACAAAAACGCAGTACATGATTATCCTGTTTATCGTGATAAAACGGTGAAACCGGAACTGATGCAACACCAAACTCCTTTGTTACTCTTACAGCAAAATCCAATTCTTTTTCATCGGAAATAGCGCTGTAATCAAGCAACTGGAAATAGGTTCCGTACGAAGGAATTATTTTGAACCGTGATTGTTTTACCAATCCTGTAAACAAGTCGCGTTTCTGCTGATAAAACGCAGGCAACTGCAGATAGTTTTCTTTATTTTTCAAATAATCTGCAACCGCATATTGTATAGGTGTGTTGGATGCAAAAACCACAAACTGGTGGACTTTCCGCACTTCAGCCATCAAAACAGCCGGAGCCATAATAAAACCGGTTTTCCAGCCAGTAGTGTGAAACGTTTTCCCGAATGACCCAATCACGAAACTGCGTTCGGCCAGTTCGGGATAATAGCAAACGCTTTCGTGCCTGATACCATCGAAAATAAGATGTTCGTAAACTTCGTCGCTCATCACAACGATGTTGGAGTTGCGGGTTATATGATCGAGTTCCTTCAAATCAGCTGCTGATAGCACACTACCTGTCGGATTATGAGGCGTATTTATCATGATCATTTTGGTGCGGCTGTTTATCAAGCTTTTAACTTCCGGCCAGTTAACACCATACGATGGAACCAGCAAGGATGAATAACGCACTATTCCACCGCAAAGTTCCACTGCAGGAGCATAGCTGTCATACGCCGGTTCTATAATAATGGCTTCATCGCCGGGATGGATCATAGCTGTAATCACACAAAAAATGGCTTCAGTGGCACCTGCTGTAATATTGATTTCAGAAGCCGGGTCGTATGTAATTCCAAAAGTATCCCATGCTTTTGCCACTATAGCTTCGCGTAAAGCAAGCACACCCGGCATAGGCGCATATTGGTTAAATCCTTTGTGCATATATTGATTCACCAAATCGACCAATTCCATGGAAATAGGAAAATCTGGAAATCCCTGCGAAAGATTAATAGCCCCGACTTCATTAGCCAATCCTGACATAACTGCAAAAATGGAAGTTCCGGCATTGGGAAGCCGGGATTTCACGAGACCATTATACTTCATCGAAATTGTATTTTAAGTTCGCAAAGGTAAAGGTTTTTGTTGGTTGAACCCTTACCGGACCATTATGAGTTATGACAACTTAGACTATTTTTAAATTCAGATTCTCAGGTGTTGCCATGTCTAATATATTGGTATTCAAAGTAACTTTGCATGAATTCATAACGGGCTATGTTTAAATATAATTCTTTAAATTTTTTCAAAGGCATATTCATGTCTGGTATTTTTGCCATGGCTTTAGCTTTTGCACAACCAGCACAGGCACAGTTTGTGAAAGGTGCCGATGTAGGCTGGCTTTCACAGATGGAAGCTACAGGTTATAAATTTTATAATAATAACGGAGTGCAGCAAAGTTGTTTACAAATCCTTAAAGACAAGGAAATTAATACTATTCGACTACGCGTATTTGTGAACCCGTCGAACAATAAAACTGATGGGCATTGCAGCAAAAAAGAAACAGTAGCAATGGCCTTAAAAGCACAAGCCTTGGGCATGAAAGTGATGATCGATTTTCATTACAGCGACTCATGGGCCGATCCAAGCAAACAGACCAAGCCTGCTGCCTGGGGTGGCCATACTTTCTCTCAATTACTGATTGATGTTTACAATCACACTTTTGAAGTACTCGATACATTGAAACTTTGTGGCGTTACACCGCAATGGGTTCAGATCGGAAATGAAATCAAAGGTGGAATGCTTTGGCCCGACGGAAGTTCCTCCAACTGGACAAATTTGAGTCAGTTGCTAAATAAAGGATACGATGCCGCCAAAGCTGTTGATAGTTCAATAAAGGTAATAATCCATCTCGAAGGAGGCAATGAAAACGCTAAATTCCGCACTTTTTTTGATAATGCGAAGACTAAGGGTGTAAGGTATGATATTATCGGATTATCGTATTATCCCTATTGGATATCACCTTCCGGAGTTTTTAAAGATTATAATCTATCGATATCCGATCTTGGAAATAACATGAATGATATGGCTGCGAGATATGGGAAAGGAGTAATGGTTGTTGAAGTGGGTGGACTTGATACCCAGGTTCAGGATACATATAATATGCTTGTTGCTGTTATTGGAAAAACACTTGCTGTTCCCAGCGGCAAAGGATTGGGTGTAATATACTGGGAACCGCAGGGAGAAAGAACCTGGACTGGCGGATATGCATTAAGTTGCTGGGGATCGAACGGAAAACCTACAGCAGCTTTGGATGCCTTTCATACAAATACCACAGGCTTAAATCAATTGGCCACTTCTATTGATTTTAATATCTATCCAAATCCATGCATTAACGGTTTATTAAACTTTGAATTCAAAGCTTCGTCAGGTTACAGCCACGTAAGAATTTTTGACATAAATGGACTATTGGTGAAAGAACAGCTGATTAGCAATTTCAACACAAATCCAATACCTCTGAATCTCTCACCGGGAATCTATTTTGTACATGCAGATGACGGAAAAAATACTGGGATTAAGAAACTGGTAATTCAATAGTCAACTTAAAAAACTGTTCCCGTATTATTCTGCACTGAGGCCAAGTCCGGAAATTCAGGATTTAAAAGTAATATTAAAATTCCCGACGAATGTTCGTATCTTTGCCGGCTATTTTTTGCCATGAATGAATTAAAAAAAACAGGCCGTTACCAAAGGATTATCAATCAGTTGCAAGGTTTACTTACTAAAACCAGTGATCCGGTAGCTCGTATGGCAACCATCGCTGCTGTATTAAGCCACAAGTTCGATTACTTCTTCTGGTGCGGTTTCTATTTTGTACACAACGATAAAATGATAGTCGGCCCATACCAGGGACCAGTTGCTTGCCAGGTATTGCAGGGAACAGGTGTTTGCCTCGCATCAGTTACACAAAATCAAAGTATAGTTGTTCCTGATGTACATAAGTTTCCGGGTCATATTGCATGCGATTCGCGCTCCAATTCCGAAATTGTTGTACCTGTTCGGGATCGTGATGGAAATATTCTTGCAGTGCTAGATGTTGACAGTGCTGCTTTTAATTCTTTTGATGAAACTGACCGTGAACAGCTTGAAATTATAACTGCAATGATTTATCAAACCAACTAGGAATACAGATACCTTAAAGCAATGAACAATTTCGAAATAGTTATTCTGGCACTGGCTTTAGTTTTTAACTCATGGTCAACATACCTGAATGCAGGAATTGTGCTTTCGAAAGAGCTTTTAATTCGCAAAGTGTATTACTCTGGCATCATGTTCTTTTTTCAGTTTGTGATGGCTGGCGTGGGAATTTGGTTTGGATCTAAATTTGGCAGCATCGAAGTAAGAGTAAATATGCTGATCAGTCTTAGCATTCTGCTGCTTTTTGGGATAAAAGTGTTACTTTCAGCTTTAAGAAACCAGGTTGATGAAAGGACTTTTGATTATACCGACAATAAAATTTTATTGTTTGCTTCCCTGGCCGAAGGAATAACGCCTTTGGTAATTGGCACAGCCATTGGATTGCTATCATTACATCCATACCTGCACTGGCTGGTGATAGGATTTTTTTTACTGACAGGTATACTTATGGGTCTGATCACAACTATTCGGTTGGGCGTCGATTCACTTAAACTTAACCTTGGACCTATAGGCGGAATTCTTTTACTGGCCGCTGCAATAAAACTGATATTAAGCCTTTCGAGGTTCGGGATCTGAATTATTAATAAACAAGCTATCTAAAACCATTTAAATCAATAATTTTTTAAAAATGAAAAAAACGCTACTTTCCTTTCTGCTTATTACATTTCTTGTAATTACCAAAGCACAAATACCATCCGGGTATTACAATAATGCCACCGGAAAAACAGGCGCTGCACTTAAAACTGCCTTGTATAATATTATTAAAGGCCATACCGATATTACTTATGGCGGACTATACAATGCATATATGGTTACAGATGCAAAACCCGATGGAAGTGTATTGGATATGTATTCCAATTGTACTTTTTCATACTCGGTAGCCTCCGACAGATGTGGAAATTATAGCAAAGAATGCGATTGTTTTAACCGCGAACACAGTTTTCCTCAAAGCTGGTTTAACTCCTCAAGTCCTATGGTTGCTGACATGTTTCACATTTATCCAACAGATGGAAAAGTTAATGGCATGAGAAACAATTATCCTTATGGCACCGTATCTGCTCCAACGTATACCTCCGCCAACGGAAGCAAATTAGGTCCATGTACTTTCCCAGGGTATACCAGCACTGTTTTTGAACCTATTGATGAATATAAAGGAGACCTGGCAAGGGGCTATTTTTATATGGCCACCAGATACGAAAACCTTATAGCAAGCTGGCAAAACAATGGCAATGCAAATGAAATATTGAACGGCACCCAGTTCCCTTGTTTCGATCCTTGGTTCCTTAATCTGCTTTTGACCTGGAATGCTGCCGATCCTGTCAGCCAAAGGGAAATTGACAGGAACAACAAAATATACACCTCATACCAGCATAACCGTAACCCGTACATTGATCATCCTGAATATGTCAACCTCGTATGGGGAATAAATACCGGCATTAGTGACAAATATTCGAAAGTTACATTACAGGTTTATCCCAACCCAGTTTCGGAAATGTGCACCGTGTCTCTGCCTGCCGGCTTTAACCAACAAAATACTGCTTTCACTGTTTATTCTTCGACAGGTGTTCCTGTTTATACACAAGCTACCGTATCGGGCGACAAAGCTGTTCTGAATCTTGAAAATGCTCCATCAGGATTTTACTTAGTGAGACTTAAAAATGACAAAAACGAATTAATTTACCAGGCAAGGATTATAAAGAAATAGCTGGAATAATTACATGTATGTGGAGAAACAGAAAGAAGGAGACAAGGAGATTTGACCCTCTGAAATGCAATTACCTGACAAACATTAAATTCACTAAAAAATAACACCAGCACCATTGCAAACCATCAGACTCACTAAAGAATTTAAATTCGAAATGGCTCATGCCCTGAAGGGCTACGATGGGCTTTGCCGTAATATTCACGGGCACTCTTACGAATTGCTTGTAACAGTTAACGGCACTCCGGTTTCGGGAAAGTCCTCTGTAAAACTGGGAATGGTTATGGATTTCGGCGACCTGAAGAAAATAGTACGGAAAAATATTATTGACGAATTCGACCATGCCCTGGTCCTAAATCGTGAGTCGGCAGATGATTTCAATGTTGACGCTGAAATGTTTGGCCGGACAATACTAGTTGATTACCAGCCCACCAGCGAAAACATGCTTATCGATTTTGTCGGAAGGCTCCAAAACAAGTTACCGTCAGAAGTCAAATTGCATCATTTGCTGCTTCGCGAAACTGTTACTTCCTATGCTGAGTGGTTTGCAGAGGATAATGAAAAATAATGTGCAATGTCGGATTTTTGTAAATCCGGCTTTTCACTTTTCATTCTTCACTGTTCACTTAATCCCCTGAATCCAGTTTCATCTTTACCCTGGAAGCCAGGATATCAATTGCAACTTTATTTTCGCCTCCCTGGGGAACAATAATATCTGCATATCGTTTGGTTGGTTCAATAAACTGAAGGTGCATAGGTTTCACCCAACGTGTGTAATGTTCGAGGACCTGCATTGGGTCACGGCCACGTTCCACGGTATCGCGCCGAATAATGCGCATCAGCCTGTCGTCGCTTTCGGCATCAACAAATACTTTGATATCCATTCGTTTGATCATCTCAGGATCACTGTAAATCAGGATGCCTTCGATAATAATAACTTTTCGTGGCTCAACCCTTACTGTTTCCTGAAGCCTGGCACATTCAATATAGGAGTATACTGGCATTTCGATACTTTCACCCCGGCGGAGCGCGTCAATATGCTGAACCAGCAGATCCCATTCAATGGAATTGGGATGGTCGAAATTGATACTCAGCTTTTCTTCCGGTGATAAGTGTCCGTTGTCCCAGTAATAGGCATCCTGAGGTATTACAGCTACCGAATTTTTAGGTAAGCGTTTAATAATTTCGCGAACAACTGTAGTTTTACCGCATCCCGAGCCACCGGCGATTCCTATAATTAGCATGATATGAGTGGATTAAAAAATAAACTTTACGAAAGTCCAGAATTGTAAAAGTAAAAAAAGCCCCGGATTATCAGAGCTTTCTTTGCGCATAAACAGATATTTTATTTTTACCTTAATTTTTCAAAAGATAAATTATCAGAAAGTGCTATGAGTAAACCTCCAATAGAACTTTGGACCCAAAACTTTTTTAAAAGAAGAAACTCAGTAAAACTCCGGCTGCAACAGCACTGCCTATAATACCAGCCACATTCGGACCCATGGCATGCATCAGTAAGTGATTAGTTTTGTCGTATTCAAGACCAATAGCCTGCGAAACACGGGCGCTGTCGGGCATAGCAGATACACCGGCATTCCCGATAAGCGGATTCATTTTGTTGCCTTCCTTCAGGAACAAGTTCATGATTTTTACAAACATTACCCCGCCAAATGTTGCGATAAGAAAAGAAACTGCTCCAAGTACAAAAATCTGGACTGTTGCAATTGTCAGGAATGTGGTCGCCTGCATTGATGCTCCCACGGTGAGCCCGATTAATATCGTAACAATGTCGATTAATGGACCTTTAACAGTATCGGCCAAGCGTTTGGTAACTGTACTCTCTTTCAGTAGGTTGCCAAAGAAAAGCATTCCAAGTAAGGGCAATCCCGCTGGTACAATAAAACAGGTAAACAGCATTCCTATTATAGGAAAAAGTATCTTTTCGAGTTTCGAAACGGTACGCGGTGGTTTCATTCGGATCAGCCGCTCTTTATTGGTAGTCAGTAAACGCATAACCGGCGGTTGAATAACCGGCACCAACGCCATATAAGTGTATGCTGATATTGCAATTGCACCAATTAGTCCCGGAGCAAGTTTCGATGCTACGAAAATAGCTGTTGGGCCATCTGCACCTCCAATAATTCCTATCGCTCCGGCTTCGCCCGGTTGAAATCCAAATGCAAGGGCTGCTGCATAGGCGCCAAAAATGCCTAATTGTGCTGCGGCACCTATCAGTATAAGCTTTGGATTGGAAATAAGTGTCGAAAAATCTATCATAGCACCTAAACCCAGAAAAATTAAAGGCGGAAAGATACCAAGGCTAACTCCATAATATAGATAATTCAGCAGGCTGCCACTCTGGTTGATTCCAATCTGCATATTTCCCGGGTCACCTACCAGGATATTTTGAGCTCCCCAGAATGGAATATTCCCTAGCAGAATTCCAAATCCAATAGGAATCAGTAGCATTGGCTCAAATTCTTTGGCAATAGCTAAATAAATGAGTACAAGGCCCACAATGATCATAACTGCATGACCGATTGTAAAATTACCAAAAGAGGTATATTCCAGGAAGTGATTGAGGTTCGCGGACAAAAATGCCCAGAAATTTCCAGAAGTTACCATGGCGTTATTCCCCGATTACTATAAGGATGTCACCTTCCATCACACTATCACCCTTTGCAGCTTTTATGGAAACAACACGGCCTTCCTTATCAGCATTGATGTTATTTTCCATCTTCATTGCTTCCAGCATCAGGAGTTTCTGACCGATTTTAACCATATCGCCTTCTTTAACGTAAAGTTCGAGAATTACGCCTGGCAGTGGCGATTTAATATTTCCTGTGCCTTTGGGAGCCGACGGACTTGCTGTTTTTGTGACTGCCGGATGCGAATCGGTTGAAGGCACTGCTAGGGTACGAACTAATTTGGGAGTTTTTACTGCCTGCATTTTACGGTCAATTTCGACGGTATATTTTACACCGTTTACAGCTACTTCAGCAATATTGTCATCGATTCCAATAATTTCGGCATCGTATGCATTCCCGTTTATGGTGAATTTAAAGTTCTTCATTTCTTAACGATTGGGGGTTCTACGTAATCCATAAATTTTTGAACTCCATGGAGAATATGTTTTAGCTGCATTTTTAAAGGTAATAACTGCATCTTCCAAGCCAAGCATTTGCTCATGGTAAAGATGCAATGCGAGAGAAATAGCAGCAAGCGTTTCGCCGGGAATGTGCTCATCATCAGAAAAATCAATATCCGGCCGGCTTTTCCTCAGGCGGTTTCGCGCATCGATATTATACAACCTGGCAACATACTTGAACACCAGGAAGAGAAGGATCAATGCAATAAACACAACTGTCATGGCAATAACTATCATTGCGATGCCGGAAGGATCCTTTTCACTAAACTCCTGGGCAGCTTTGCCGGGAACCCGCGCGCCTGCTGTTGTCAACAATAGCGTTGAGATCATCATAACGGTAGGTTTGAGTGTTTCTTAGCCGGATTGGTGTCTTTCTTGGTCGATAATGCCTGGAAAGCCCGTATCACCCTGAAACGCGTGTTCCGGGGTACGATTATATCATCAATAAAACCATATTTTGCTGCATCATACGGATTGGCAAATTTGGTTTTGTACTCGTTTTCGTACTTATGAAATTCCACTTCCCTTTCAGACGGATCTTCAATTCCGGCAAGATTTTTATGGTACAGCACTTCAATAGCGCCTTTCGGACCCATAACTGCGATTTCGGCCGAAGGCCATGCATAATTTATATCACCACGCAAATGCTTGGAACTCATTACATCATATGCACCTCCATACGCTTTACGAAGGATAACAGTCACTTTGGGAACGGTTGCTTCACCATATGCAAATAACAACTTAGCCCCGTGAATAATTATTCCGCCATATTCCTGCGCCGTGCCCGGAAGGAATCCCGGAACATCAACTAATGTTAAAATTGGAATATTGAAAGCATCGCAGAAACGCACAAAACGGGCGGCTTTACGCGAAGCATTTATATCCAGAACACCTGCCAGGTAGTTAGGCTGGTTGGCAACAATACCTACCGACATTCCGTTGAAACGCGCATAGCCTGTTACGATATTTGGTGCAAAATGACGTGCAACTTCTAGAAATTCGTTGTTATCGGCAATCAGGTGGATTACATCTTTAACATCATACGGTTTGTTCGGATTTTCGGGAACAATTTCATTCAATGATTCTTCCAGCCGGTCAATTGGGTCAATGCAAGGAATAAGTGGCGGATCTTCGAGATTATTCTGCGGCAGGTAGCTCAAAAGCTTACGCAAAAGGAGGATACCTTCCTGTTCGTCTTCGGCCACAAAATGTGAAACTCCCGATTTGGAACCATGAACCATTGCGCCTCCAAGTTCATCATCAGTAACCACTTCGCCGGTAACGGTTTTTACAACTTTGGGACCGGTAACAAACATATAACTGTTTGTTTTCGACATGATGATAAAATCGGTTAGCGCCGGGCTGTATACCGCGCCACCGGCACAAGGACCGAAAATAGCTGATAATTGCGGAATAACTCCTGAAGCCATAATATTCCGTTGGAAAATCTCAGCGTACCCGGCAAGACTTTGAACACCTTCCTGTATGCGCGCTCCGCCAGAATCATTAATTCCGATTACAGGAGCTCCGACTTTCATTGCCTGGTCCATCACCTTGCAAATTTTCTTGGCATACATTTCACTAAGTGATCCGCCGAAAACGGTGAAATCCTGTGAGAAAACATATACCAGACGACCGTCGATCGTACCATAACCGGTAACAACTCCGTCCGAAAGATATTTTTCATTTTCGATTCCAAAATCGGCGCAGCGATGAGAAACAAACATATCGAATTCCTCAAAACTTCCTTCATCCAGTAATAAGTCGATGCGTTCGCGGGCAGTGAGTTTACCTTTTTTGTGTTGCGAG
>CAIWMA010000082.1 GCA_903913645.1 uncultured Bacteroidales bacterium
AATTGTGTAAAGTATATTTGAAAAAATCAATTTAATCTGTTTTAAAAGTGATTAATTAAAACATAATTGATGTAAATGAGTTAATAATAACAGGGGAAAATAAAATTTCTTTCCTTAATCATTTTTAGAAAACAGTCAATTAATCATTAGGTTAACAATAAAAATAAATTTTCTATTTGTTTGATTAACAACAAAATGAAAAAGAAAATAAGATTTTTTTTATTATTGAGTTAACATTAATATAGATTATTATTTCATTATGCTAAAGTTGTTCTAAAAATATAGATATATAACACATTAACATACTTAAGAAAAAGTAAGGAAGTTTAATCATATATCAGTTACTATTTGTTTGGAAATGTATTAAAATATGAATGAAAATTACATTTTAGGTCTTTATAGGCACATATGCAGGATGTGACTTAAAGGGCGAAGCTATGATTTTTGTGAATTAGGGTATTAAAATTGTAATTAAATATGCAGTTGATAATATCTGGATGTGAATGACAATTTTTCAATTATTTACTTTTCCATCAAATAGACTAAAGTCTTGGTTATTAAGTTTTACTCTAATTTACGCATTGATAACATTGAATACACTCAAATTTAATTACAAGTAATTAATCTTTTAAAGAAGAAAAAATGCGATACATCAAAATAAACATCAGTATATTATTTGCAGGAATTATTTTAATTCTATACTCTGGGTGCGTAACTCAACGAGATATGGAATACATGCGGAAAAATGATCAGACTCCAAAATCTTTTAAAGAAGCAGAAGCATTTGATTATCGATTGAAGCCAAATGATGAACTCTTTATTCAGTTTAAGAGTCTTGATGACCCTTCAGCTAACGTTTTTTCAATAGTAAATGGACAGCAAAGTTCTAGTTCTACCACTTTGGACCCTTACGCTGCATCACTTTTATCGTATGCAATTGACAAAGATGGATATCTTCAATTACCAATCATTGGCAATATAATGGTAAAGGATAAAACGCTTTCCGAAGTAAGATTGATACTTACAGACTCTTTAAGTCATATATTAAGTCAACCAATTGTCACTGTCAAACTTGTTAATCGTTACATTTCTATTTTAGGAGAAGTTAAACAACCAGGTCATTTCCCGTTTGCCCAGGACAAACTTTCTGTATATGATGCAATTGGATTGGCAGGAGATATGACAACATTTGCAAATCGTAAAGAGGTAACTCTTGCAAGGAATGAAAAAGGGAAAAATATTTTAGTTCAATTAGATTTAACTGACCCCAATATCTTAGCTTCAGAGTATTATTTCCTTCGACCGAATGATATGTTATACGTCAAGCCTCTGAAAAAGAGGATATGGGGAATGCCGGAATTTCCTTTTGCAATCATTTTATCTACATTGTCAGTTACATTGTTATTTTATTCTGTAGTAAAATAATTAAATTCCTTAAAAATAATCAAACAATGTCGCAAATAAATAACATCAATTTACAAGAAGATAATGATCTTAAGAAAGCTATTGAGCTTGCATTAAGGAATTATAAGCTTATACTTTTCAGTGTATTAATTGCTTTAGGAATTGCATATGTTGTTAATAGATATTCTGCACCCAGATATGCTATTTCTGCATCCATTTTAATAAAGGAAAATACTGAATCCCCAGGAGGAGGACAAGGTATGAATGATTATCTGAACAGCAGCCTTTTTGGAAAAAATCAAAATTTCCAAAATGAGTTATGGATATTGAAATCATTACCTGTTCTTGAAGAAGCTGTAAAAAACACCAAGTTATCTGTAAGTTATTTCCGCAAATCAGGTTTCAACCATATTGATGTTTACCAGGCAGTGCCTTTTCGGGTATTATTCTCACCTAATCATGTTCAACCTTTAAATGTATTGCTCAATGTTTCTTTCGATAAATCTGGAAATTTCCAAATAAAAGGAGAATCTGAGGAGGTGAAATTTTACAATTTTGCTGATGAAACATACAAATATGTCAAACAGAACTGGAGTTTTCAGAAAAGTGGTACTCCCGGGAAATTGATTGAAACTCCTGATCTGGCATTCATTATAGAAATGGATAGTACCTGGAAAATTTCGGACGATGAAGCGTCAACATTTAGTTTTATGTTTCAGGATCAAAATTTGTTAGCACGATCAATAAAAGGTATTTTTAAATATAATATTGTTGATAAAGAAGCTACAGTTGTAGAAATAACGTATGAATCTGAATCGGCAACTGAAGGTATTGATTTGTTAAATGAATTAATGAGAGTTTATTCAAAACAAAATCTTGAAAGAAAAAATCATATTGCAAATATTACAATAGATTATATCGAAAAACAGTTAGGTGAAATTTCTGATTCATTGAGTTCGACTGAAAATAATTTGCAACAGTTCCGTTCAGCTAATCAGCTTTTGAATGTGGCTGAACAATCAACAGGAATTTCTGCACAATATGTTGATTTGCAAAACCAAAGAGCAGAGTTAACAACCAGAAAAAGATACTACGATTACGTGGCAGATTATCTAGCAAAGAATGAAGATTTTTCTGATATGATTGTTCCGGCATCTATTGGGATTCCTGATCAGATATTAACGAGTCTAATCACAGAACTCATTGCTGCTCAAGCACAGAGGTCAAATTTAATTGATAATAAACAGGAAAGAAATCCACTTATTAATAAGCTGAATATTAGAATTGAAAATATTAAAAAAACAATTACAGATAATATTTCTGCAGTTAGACAGACTATCGATATTTCTATTGATGAAATGAACAAACGTGTTTCCAGGGTGGAATCTCAAATTAGTAGTCTTCCAAAAACTGAGCAAAAACTTGGTGGTATTGAACGAAAATATAAGCTAAATGATGCTATATTTAATTATTTGCTTGAGAAACGGGCTGAAGCAAAAATCACTCAGGCTTCAAATCTTCCTGATGATATTGTGATTGAACCTGCAAGGAAGGTTGGCAATGGACCAATTTCTCCTAATCCTTTAAGAAATTATATAATTGCATTAGTTCTCGGAATAGGATTACCTTTTAGCTTATTAATATTCCGCAAAGCATTGAACAACAAAATCGAATCGCAGGAAGGAATTGAACGAATTACCAATGTACCCGTATTAGGAAAAATTATTCATAACCACAAGAAAACGAGTAATGTGGTTTTTGAATTCCCCAAATCTCCTATTGCTGAATCATATAGAGTGCTTCGAACCAATATTGATTTTTCTATGCGGGGAGGGAGCCATAAAGTTATTATGGTGACTTCTTGCATTACAGGTGAGGGGAAATCATTCAACGCTCTGAATATAGCTATGAGTTATGCTCAATTAGGTCGCAGGACTCTTTTAATTGATTTTGATATGCGAAAGCCAACTTCCTATTTTGATAAGCAACAAGAGATTTCCGCAATTGGTGTAAGTTCCTACCTTATTAATCAGGTCAGTTTAAAGGATATTATTCTTAAATCCCCTGACGATAAACTCGACTATATCAATTCTGGCCCAATACCACCGAATCCGGCAGAATTATTAGCTCTAGAGGCAACAAAAAAATTGATCATTTCACTAAAAGAACAATATGATTATATCATTTTGGATACACCTCCTTTAGCCCAGGTAACTGATGGTTTTTTACTTATGGATTCAGCTGATATTAAGGTTATTGTTGTCAGATATAATTTCTCTAAGAAAAAAGTCATATCTATGGTCTTAAAAGATCTAAAGCATAAAAACATTACTGAAACTTGTATTTTGCTAAATGATAATCGCATAAAGAGTGATCAATATGGGTATGGTTATGGGTACAATAAAAAAGGTAAATAGGTGTAATGTTTTGAAGTTTCAAAAGTTGTTCCTTTACTAAATAAACTCCTTTCTATATTTAGAACTGTTTGAACTGAATTAACAAAGGGATAAATTTAAAAACAGGGTAAATAAATTAACGATTTTTTAGATTTTGAATAGTGAATGTTAATCTTATAGATCTCCCCAAAATACTCGATCCTCGAGGTAACCTATCTTTTATTGAAGAAGAAAATCATATTCCTTTTAAAATTGAAAGGGCATATTGGATTTACGATGTACCGGGAGGTGAATTCAGGGGTAGTCATGCGTTTAAAGTTGCACAGGAATTTATTGTTGCAATGTCTGGTAGTTTTGATGTGGTGCTGCATGATGGAACTGAAGAAAAAAAATATTCTCTGAACCGATCGTATTACGGTTTATATATACCTAAGCATACCTGGCGAAGGCTCGAAAATTTTTCGACAAACTCTCTCGCCTTGATTTTGTCTTCTACAAACTACAATGAAGATGACTACATTAGAGACTTTGATCAATTCTTACTAATTTCAAAATGATTACAGAATCAACAATTTATAATTGCGGAGTAATTGAACTGAACAAGATTCATAACAGGTCTGGAAATATTACCACAGTTGAAGGGAATTTGAATATTCCATTCAATATTGAGCGCGTTTATTATTTATATGATGTTCCAAGTGGCGGAGAAAGGGGAGGGCATGCGCACAGGGAATTGCATCAATTAATTGTCGCTGCAAGTGGTTGCTTTGATGTGGTGTTGGATGATGGTAGAAATAAAAAAGTAGTTGAGTTAAATCGACCTAATTATGGATTACTGGTCGTGCCTGGTATTTGGCGTGAATTGATTAATTTTTCTTCAGGGGCTATCTGTTTGGTGTTAGCGTCCCAAAAATATAGCGAAACAGATTATATTAGAGAATATATTGAGTTCTCCAAATTTAAAAAATTATGATTCATAGGTTAGCAAACGTTCATTCCAAATCAATTGGTGAGGGTACACTAATATGGCAGTATGTTATAATTTTGCCAGAAGCAATAATTGGGAAAAACTGTAATATTAATGCATATTGTTTCATTGAAAATGATGTGGTTATCGGGAATAATGTTACTGTTAAATGCGGAGTTTATCTTTGGGACGGTATGCATATTGAGGATAATGTATTTATTGGGCCGAATGCTACTTTTATAAATGATAATCATCCAAGATCAAAAGAATACCCGAGGAAATTCTTACAAACAAAGTTAGAATATGGTGCATCTGTTGGAGCTGGATCTATTATATTAGGAGGAATAACCATTGGTAGGAACGCCATGATTGGAGCAGGAAGTATTCTTACAAAGAATGTACCTAATAATACATTATGGATGGGTAATCCTGCAAAGCAGATTCGTTATATTTGTGATTGCGGACATCCCCTTGACGACGATTTTATTTGTACTGAGTGTAAAAATGAGTTTACATTTAAGGAGAATATTTTAATTAAGAAGTAATTTATTTTTTGCTCATCCGTAAATGTACCACAAAATAAAAAATGATTATCTTGTTGAAAATATTTTGACGTGAATCTAATCAAATTTATCGAAGAATTTCCTGATGAATCTAGCTGCAGGCTTCATTTTAAGAGGATTC
>CAIWMA010000083.1 GCA_903913645.1 uncultured Bacteroidales bacterium
AGATACTGGTTTTTTGCCTGCAGATCAAGGTAATAATATTGAAAATAAAATAGCTAAAATGGAAAAATTTACAGCCAATGAAGAAAGTGATGCGAAAAAACCAATAGCTTTCAAGATAAGACCCAAAGAAACCAAAACCATTATTAAAAAAAAGAACATTTTATTAGGAGCAGAGGCGAATTTGAAGAAGTCTAAAAAAACAGTGGATTTTGAAAAAGAGCCTCTTTATCAATTAACAACAAAACGTATGCCTATTAAGTATTTCTTTTTAAAAGAAGATTATATTTCTTGCCCTCAGTTTGACGCTTATATAGCTGTTAAACATAAGCATTCATCAAATGTAATGTTGCCAGTCAAGTTCGATGTCGACAATAAGAATTGGTTAAACTTTATGTTTCTTAAAGACCCTTTTACTTATGATAGGTGTTTTTTAAATCCTGAAAATGAGGCATGTAAACACGTAGTTTGTAGTGATGTCTCGAATTGTATTAAGACGATGGGGGCTCATAATTTTTATTCGTCTAAAATATATCCAATTTATCGAGAAAATGAAGCCGCAGAATCGGGGATAAATGAAGAGGTAGAGGTAATGGAGTATGATAAGACTGATAAATTGAAAGCAATCGTTACTGATTATCCGCTTATGCACCGTTTTAAAATGCCTATAGTAGTTAGTGGAAATAAATCCGTTATTTTATATAAGCATTTACAAGCAGGTACACATGTACTTGAATCCAATTTATTTTGTGAGACGAGATATGTTTTTTCTGAAGACGATTTCTGTTTCGAAGACGAAAATGTTCAGTTAAAATCGGTAGAAAAAAGTAAGGTAACTATCTATGTTAATGGGCATACAAATTATTCTGATTTGGATGGTGGCTACAAGATAGCCGAATTTGAAAACTTGAAAATTGAGTATAGCATCTTTGAAAATATGGAAGTTCATAGTATTACCATATTAAATTTTAAGAATTCCGTATATCCTCCAAGACAAGAAAATGAAAATTTTTATAGATCTTTTTTTAAATTACTTGGTTTTGGTTATTTTGAAGTCTCTAGACACGATGAAATTACTTACTTGATGAATATGATGTGGCCTAATAAAGAAATTCCTAAAGAATATGACATTAAAGATTATGTGAGAAAAATGTTTCCAGATGTTTATGATATGTATAATTCGTCAAAGACATTCTTCTTTATGGCGCCTGTAGATAGTGATGTAAACTTGGACATTTTCTTAGATGTTTCTTCCAAGTTGCCTCTTATGAATATACGTCATCATAAAACAAAAATTGGCAAAATGACTTTAATGAATGGTTTTTGTTTGGAAACGTTTCCTCGTCGAGAGATTATGAAAGAAATGTCGCCTTATACGCCAATATTAATCAAACCAAATGGTTTAAAAGGAAACAATTTTTCAATCATTGAGAAAGAATTTTCAAAATGGGATATTGAACTTATAAGATGGGATATCATGCCAAAGATTCCAGAAGAAATCTTTTCCAAATTTTACCCAAATTGTATGGAGCGTCCTTACGGATCAGAATGGAGAAACTACATGTTTTCTGGACCAGTTATGATAGCTTATGTGAATAAACATTTTTCTGTATGTAGAACAGCAGCTTTAGCAGCAAGAGCTGAAAGTGGATTACCTTGGACAAAGAATATTATACATTGCCCAGAAAGAGTGGAGGAATTTTTTATGAATAGAAATGAATTTTCTAATTTTTTTCCTAAAATTTTATAAAGACATAATTTTAAATTTAATAAAGACATAATTTTAAATTTTTATTAAATAAATTGAAATAAAAGAGTATAAGATTTATCTTCATTAAATAAACTATCATATAAAGTAATATCTATATTAGTTATAAAATCTGTATTTGTTTTGTAATATGTCTTATTATCGCCAGTAATAGCTATTCCCGATGTTAAAGTTGGGATATTTGAATCTGGATTGTACACATAACTAGATTGAATAAAATTTGCTTGTATAACTATGATTTCTGTGGAAATTATTCTACAACTCGATACTTGTTGGATCGGTATTGTAAGACTATTTGAATATTTATAATTATTGGCTTTTGTTAGAACAACTAACAATTGGTCTTTTACCAACAAACCAAAAGACATTTAAAAAACTAAATTTCTAAGAATACCCGGTTCGGCACTTAAGGTTTTTTTTAATTTTTCAAAATTCGATACAGGTAAATGAGTCCTATTGGTGGATTTATACTTTTTATTCATTAAATATTTTGCAGTGGCAATTTCCAAATTGTGACTGATCATTTCATCGTCTTCTTCTAAATGATTATTATGGTAACCTATTAAAAAAACCATTTCGTTAAATCTTCGTTCGGAAAATTTTCCTAAAAATATATCCCGAGTATGAGCAGCTTCTATCAAATTATTAGGATTTTTAATATAAGATTTTGAAGACTCTAAAAAATCGTCCCACAATGTTGGAAATTCTACGTTTTCCATATCTTTATGACTTCTGTAGAGTTCTTGTTGTTCAGCCAATTGTTTTGCTTTTGGATCTGGAGAATTTAATTCAATATCGTATCCTTTAGCTTTTTTATATAAGACTCTTTTTGGTGTACCACCTTTTTGTTCAAAACATTTTTTATGCATAATTTCACCAGTATTAGATAGATGCATTTTATTGTTTTCATCGTCTTTATTTGGAGATGATATTCCTTTTCCACAATGTTCACATAAAACATCTTTAGGTTCAGTCACATTTTTATCGTAATCTTCTAGGTGGTCGTCAATCATTTTATTCATCGTATACGATTTTGGGTACTCTAAATGAGGCGTATTTTTTATTTTATGATATTTTTTTATTCTTTTTGAATGATTGTGTATAATATCATGGATTCCAGAACCTTTCGCATTTTTTAACATATTTGCGAGATCATTCATCTGAGAGTCATTTTGCTTCTTTAATTTTTCTTCTTCTTTTTTATCGATTACCGATTGTGGTACTCTAGCTGTACTCGATAAGGACCTCTTTTTATAAGGTGAAGGACCTCTAGCAGTACCTCTGCTTGATCTTTCTGATGGTTTAATAGGTATAACATCAGTTTTTTCTGCAAATTTGACTGATGTTTCTTTTTCTTTAGGTAATATAGACGTCGTTTTTTCTTTTTTAGTATCGGTTGGGTCTGCTTCCGGATCGTCATCTTTTCTTTTTTCAGATGCTTCCTGCTCTTGAGGTCCTACTAGGCTTGACATTGTTTTTTCTGAGTCGTTAGTGATCGTTTGATAATTTTTAATTACTACGGTAGCTCTACCTATAGGACGCACCATCGTTCCCAAAATAGATAAGAGTTCTTTCATTTGTAAAGAATCCGCTACTTTCTTGAAATTTGGGGCCGATAAATAATCAATAGAATTTTTATAGTAAGCCGATAAATAATCTGTTATTTCTACCAGATCATCATACGCAATGTTAACGTCTAGTAAAGAATGGTTACTGAGAATGGAGGCAAATAGTAAATATTTTTTATTTAGGATACTTAATTCCTTTTTCACACTATTTCTTAGTACGGAAAATTTTCCAGGCAGGTCCACATAGTGAGTACTGGATTCTCCATTAATTGTATTGAGAGCATAAACTAAATGATCTACGGCAAATGGTAGTAATTCTGATTCTTTTAGGTCAGTAGTTTTATCATAGCTTGCGTTAAATCTATAGGTATCATTAAATGGATCTGCTGTTAATACATCATTCCTTATATGTGAAAAATATCCTCCTTCTGAAGAGCCCATATATGTAGAACCAAAATTCATAAGCTCTAAAGCTTCATTTAATAATTGCGTATATTCTGGCAACCTATTATTCTTAGTTTTTTGACGTATTTTATCCGAAACATCTAACATTAAATTATATTCAGATTGATTTTGAACTGTAAAAGACAGTGCAGCTATTTTTTTAAGAGATTCAAAAGGTTTCATTCCGAATATATCATTACCCTCTCTAATTAATGCTTTTAGATCCATTGCTGATACATTGTCCAAGTCGTTATTTTCGCCAGTGTTGAAAATATAATTGTCATTAATCTTTTGAAGAATATTCAATATTGGTTTTAATTGATTGGACTTAAATGCTCTGTAAGCTTTTAATTGAATTTGTTTTGAAGTTTTCTCATTAAATAATTCGTCCAAATTAGCTACTGGTTTATCAAATATCTCTGGATCATAGTCTCTAAAACTATCTATAAAAGTTTGCTTTTTTTTCGCTTTATTTACATCGAGGATGTTTTTATTTTTATCTTTGAATTCTTTTTTAGTAATATCTTTAGCATTTAACGAAGAAGGGTCGTTGCTTGTTATTGGTAAAAGGTTTGATACAGCGTCTTGATTTACCATAGGAGCATCATCTGGCTGTTTTGTTGTGGATGGCGATTTAGTTTCTATAGTTATTGCAAGTGAAGCATTTACAGGCGTATTTGCTGTAATTACTTGTGGCGTATTAGAAGTAGTAGTATTAGGAGGGCTTACTACTATTGCTGCACTAGCTTCAGCTATCTTATTATCTATAACTGGATCTGTGGATTGGTCTATAGTTGTTTTGGCTATCGTATTCGTCTCATTATTTACTAAAGTTATTCTTTCAGTTTGCATCTCTTCATTTTTTGTATTAATTATATCTGTACCAACGTTAGCGTCAGTCATGTTAAAAAAATTTCTTTTATCAATTTCTTTTTTATAAGAGTTCATAAAATCTAGCGTAGAATTCAAAGCGTTCTTTGAAATGTCTATGTCAGTCTTATTTTGATCAGATATTCTCCGTAATTCTTCTTTTAGAGATGCTATTAAGTCTACTATTGCTTTCTGATTCATAGTATTAATAGAAGCTTCTTTTGGTTTTGGGTTTTTTGTGTCATCCCCTTTAAAATTTTCTCCTAATGTCGTAATTAACGATGAAAGGTTTGTTAAAGCCGCAGTAGCGTTTTCAAAGTTTTTTTCAGATGATAAAAAAGTATTTATTTTAGCTATTAAATCTTTAGTATTTTCATCATTTGATGATATTTTTTTAAGAAATTCTTTTTGGTCGCTTAAAAATTTTTGATCAACCCTATCTACTACTACCATTTTATCTGATAATTGTGACATATTGTTAGTAAGAGTCTCACACTTGTTAAACACAAGAGTCATATTACTTTCTATTGAATTTATTTTTCCAGTCAAAGCTAGTATATCTGAATATTCCTTATTAGCATTTGAAACATTTGGCGATGAACTGAATCTTGATAATAAACTTGATATTAAACCAGAATCATTACTTATTTTTTTATCTATATTCGAATGGAAATCTGAAATTTTTTTTTCTATTTCATTAAATCTAGTATCATGGTTCCGATAAAGTTCTTGCTTAAGGGATGTAATAGCATTTAAATGATTCGTACTATAGTCCATTTCTCTAGTCATGGCCATCGACAAAGCTGTCTGAAGGTTAAGTTTAGCTTCAGATACAGCTAAATTGTGCGATGCTATCATACTGCTTTTAAAATCTTGATTAGTATTCGCCAAACTAGATATAGCTCTATTTATAGATTCTTCCAGTTTTGAATTAGCGTCAATACCATCCTGTATAAGTTTCTCCTGTTTTTGTTTTTCTCTTTGTGTATAATCAGTATTTTTAGATATGACTGTCATTTCCTTTTTAATATCGTTGTACGACTTTTCCCATTTATCTTGAGCTTCAGATATCATTTTGGTTATTTGTGAATTATCAGTTTCTTTAACGATCGTTGTTGTAGAATTATTTTGGGTTGGATTTTTTAATACCGCATCTTTTAATCCATCTATAGCCGCAAATATATGCTTTTGGTTATCCTCCAAAACTTTTAGTTTTTTAGATTCACGCGTTTCCGGATGAAAATCAGTATCCATTTCATCTGGTGGTTTCTTGGTTACTTCTTTTAAAATAATATCTTGCAAACTTATCATATCTTCTCCTAACTTTCTAATTTTTTGCGACATATTTAAGTCATAATATTTATCATTATCACTGACTAAGTTTAAAGAACTAGATATTTCGTCCAAATTAAATTTATCTTCGCCGTTAATCGTGCCATTAATTCTTTTAATTAATTTCAAAATCTCCGCTAATTCAGAATTATTACTGTTCTTTGGGCTCATATTTAGAGAAGTAACTATCGATTGTTCCAGAAACTGGAGTGAGCTATGTATTCTATTTAGATTTTCATTGTTATTGCTCATGTTATTAAGGATCATTGTATTTATATTATTAGCATGAGTATCAAGACCTCTTTGTACCAGTTCGGTAATACTCTCCATTTCTCTTCTCCTGTTTTCGTCCGCTTCTTTATACATTTTAGCAGATTCTTTTTTAACTTGAACTATCAAGTTGTGGTAATTTCCGACTTTAACATCCAAATCACCTAAATTTTCATCTAAATCGCCCAATTTTTCGTCAATTTCTATAATTTTGGCGTTATTTTGAAAAGCTATTTTATTCAAACTATCGACTAATGATTCATTAGAGGCTTTATTATTTTTATCGATCTTGTCTATTGAAGTTTTTAATGCGAGAAACGATGGAGAAGTTAAATAACCTCTTAGCACGTTATCCATTATAGCTCTTGTGTCACTATTTTTTGTAGGAGCATTGTTTTTTAAATTACTTGCAATTTCTTCTTTAACACCAATAAAATAAGAGTCGAAAACACGTTTGAAAGATATATTTTTTGACATTTCATCGACCAGATCTTTACTAGAAAATACCATCTGTTTTTGTATCTGCAGCTTTGCCGATTCATCTGCTTTTTTCTTTACCTTGTTTTTCGCATTAGCGACTATATCTTTCATTTCAATATCATCAACATAGCCTTGAACCATTTCCACGTCATCAGGGTATTGCCTGACTGGAGGAGGTGCTGGAGTAGGTCTAACCATGTTGATGATATCCGACAGGTGGTTGAGGGGTATGTTTTTAAGGGAATCATTCAATCCTTTTGTATCAAATTTTTTGGTACCTTTCTTTTTTTTTGTGGAAATTTCATCTCCAAGCTCTTTTAATGGGCGTGTCCTATATTTTTTTATAACCCCATGTTTACTGGAAAAGATAGAAAAGTATTTTTAACCGGAGAAGCCTATTTTGAAGTCGCACATAATAAGAAAGTGCCGTTCATAGTAGGGACCAGCCATATGGACGTTAAAGCAACCGGAACAGCATTTAATGTAAGTGCTTATCCTGAAGATAATACAGTTTCCACAACACTTGTTGAGGGTAAGGTAATTCTTTATGAAAATAGCAATAACAGCGAAATTAAGGCATTAGAACCTGGCGAGTGTTTAACACTCAATATTCAAAAAAATGTGTTTAACGTGCAAACCGGTAATACCGATAAATATACAGCCTGGAAAGATGGTATGTTGGTTTTTAGAAACGATAGGATAGAAGAAGTTGCAAAAAAACTGGGAAGATGGTATAATATTGATGTTGAAATAAACAAGGCAAGAATAAAAGATTATCCTTTTACTGCCACCTTTACTGATGAAACATTGCTACAAGTACTTGAATTATTGTCATTAGCAACACCAATAAGTTATAAGTTAATTACAAGTAAAAAACTTGCAGATGGTAGTTTCTCCAAACAAAAAGTATTAATCCGATTAAAATAACCGAAAAACCAGCTCCTATCTATTTACTAAAACCAAAAGCCAATAAAGCAAATTCGAAGATTGTAAAAAAAGCAGGAAAATGTGCGACCATCTCCCTGCCTGAGATTCAAAACGTCAAAATGAATTTTGGCGAGTTTTAAACCATATTCAAAACAAATGTATGAAAAAAAAATTACTTGACAATGCATCTGGTATTACGTTTCCAGATGCGTCAAAAATCTTATTTAAGATGAAACTTACGTTGATTATAATTCTCAGTTCATTTTTTGGGGCAATAGCTTCAGAATCATACTCACAAACGGTCAAGCTTTCTTTGGATCTGAAAAACACAACAGTAAAAGATGTGTTGGGAGTCATTGAAAAACAAAGTGAGTTTTACTTTCTGTACTCCGAAAAAATTGTTGATGTAAACCGAACTGTGAATATTAATGCCCATGAAAGTTCTGTTGAAAAAGTATTAGATAAAATTTTCGAAGGAACCAATGTAAAATACACCATATTGGATAGGCAAATTATTTTAACAACACCCGCATCCAAAATTTCATCAGGTACAGTTGGTGAGGGAAAGCTGCAAAAATCTGTTTCCGGAAAAGTTTCCGATGCTTCAGGAGCTCCAATACCGGGTGTTTCAGTAGTGGTTAAAGGAACCACAATTGGTGTGGTTACTGATATAAATGGGAATTATTCAATTACCAGACTTCCTGACAATGCAATTCTGCAATTTTCATTTATTGGAATGAGAAGTCAGGAAGTGGTTGTTGGAGACAAAACAGTAATTAATGTAACTCTTGAACAAGAAGCTATCGGACTCGATGAATTTGTTACTGTTGGTTATGGTACGCAAAAGAAAAGAAATGTAATCGGTTCGGTGGCTACAATTCGTAATAAAGAACTTATAAACCCGGTAGTTACGGATTTCAATTCTATGCTGCAGGGAAAGGCTTCAGGAGTATATGTAGCCCAGGGCAGTATACGAATTCGCGGTATGAATTCAATTTCCAGTTCCACTGAGCCATTGTATGTTATTGATGGAATTGTAATGGCAAATGCCGCTGGACTTATAAATCCAAATGATATTGAGTCGATTGATGTTCAGAAAGATGCCGCAGCCACAGCTATTTACGGCTCAAGAGCGTCCAATGGAGTAATATTGATTACCACAAAATCAGGAAAAGTTGGGAAAAGTACATTTACCGTGAATGCCAGTACCGGTTTCTCTCAATTTGTAAATGATGGATATAAAAGAGCCGATGCTGACACACAGCTTGCCGCAATGGATCTTTCGATTCAGAACGCCCGCACTTATGATCCTACAATTCTGGATCGTCTCTATGATCCTAAAGAAGCGTTTAGCTATGGCCTTAAGTTTCAAACCGATGAAAATGGAAAACCAAGGAATTTTGATTATTTTACCAGGGATTACGTAAAAGGAATTAACACCGATCTTGCCAAAGAAGTTAGCACGAACGCAACTTTTAATGAGGTTAATCTATCAACAAATAAAAGTTTTGACAAAGGTGCCGTTTTCTTTTCCGCGCTTGTAAGGCATGAAACCACAAACTTGAAAGGCAACGATTCCAGGAAAATAATTGCAAGGTTCGGGAGTAATTTTTCACCGATTAAGAATTTTAAACTCGGATTTAACTCTACAATTTCCTATATAGAGAACCAAAGTGGTATAAGTGGAGTTACTGATACCTGGCAGCCTTTTATGCCTCTTCATGATACAACAAACCAGACCGGATTATGGGTGCCGGCAGCAAATCCCATGACACGTGAAAGTCAATTATACAGCGACAATCATCAGAGTTATCTGAGATCCATATCAAATCTTACCGGTGAGTATTCTATTCCTTTCGTTGAGGGTCTTTCAATTAAAGCACTTGCCGGATATGATTATATAGCCGGCAAAACGGTTAACTGGTCATCTCTGTTTATGAATGATGGTTTAAATGCGATGCCAGTATCAAGGGCTAACGAGAGTCAGAATAGTTCAACCATTTTAATGGGAAATATAGGTTTGAACTATGACCGGACATTCGGAGATCATAATGTAACTGCCATTTTATACCAGGAAGCGCAGAAATCAACCTCGTATTCCAGCTATTTGGATGCGGAAAATCTAAGCACAACTTTTCATCAGATTGGGAGCAGCCCGGGAACATTAATTGATTTAGGTTCCGGACTTAGTGGTGATTTCAGACTTTTATCTACACTTGGCCGTGTTGGATATAAATATAAGTCACGCTACATGATTGAAGCCAGCTTACGTCGTGATGCAACATCTAAGTTCAGTCCTGAAAAACAGAATGCGACTTTCGGGGCAGTAGGAGCCGGATGGATACTTTCGGATGAATCTTTCATCAAGAATTCAATAAGTTTCATTAGCCTGTTAAAGATAAGGGGTAGC
>CAIWMA010000084.1 GCA_903913645.1 uncultured Bacteroidales bacterium
CCCTTAGCTTTTCCAAAACTGGTTATGGAACCTTTAAAAGGCTGGCTTTGGTGCATTCCGATATGGGTGGCAGCACCATTGTTAACCCTTCGCCTTCGCTGGGGCAATACTCCCCAACAACCATCACCGGTTTAACAAGCGTACCGTCCACAAATATGGCCACACTCTCCATAACCACGCTCCCGGCGCCAACGAGCCAGGTTCCCCGCTATGTAAGGGTGTTTTTCAGTAAAAGTGCCGCCGTGAGTTTCTACAGCTATTTAAAATATACAATCGTATACAAGCAGATGAGCAATCCTGCGAATTTAGACCTGCATATCAAAACCCTGAATGAAATGGGCTTTTCTTCGGGCGATACCTTATATGCACGGGCTTATGGCGATTCGTTCTGGAGCAATGATTACGATAACCTGCTTTCAGGCAAAAGAGAATTCCCTGATTTGAATAGCACAACGGTACCAGCGGTTTCATTTGTGGTTCCTTAATAGAAAGGGACTTTTCCCTTAGTGAATCTTCCCAAATAACTTCCCCGAAATGAAATTGAATTTTCGCATTAAAATCAGTAACATTCCTGATAAATAGAGCTAATGCACATTCCTCTAATTTTACGGCCTACGGGACAGTCCCAGAGGGACTGAATATTGGTGGAATAATTAGGGTCTGCTGTTTAAATAACAAGGGCTTGTTCGCCAGGTAATTATGCCTATATTTGATCAATCAAATGCACGGGAATATGAACAAGACCCACAGAAAGGTTGCACCTACCCCCCAATATGTCAGTCCAAATCAGCTGACACTCGCCGGATTCGAGACTCCTTTTGAGCGAAAACTTAACCCTAAAAATCGCTGGGTTGTGTTAGCTCATCTGGTACCCTGGGATGAGATCAGCAATATGTATCTTAAACATGTAGGAGTTAGTCAAACAGGCCGGCGCCCTCTAAGTCCAAGAGTAGTTATTGGTTCAATGATTATCAAGCATCTGTGCAACCTGGATGACCGGGAGACAGTGGATCAGATATCGGAGAACATTTACATGCAATACTTTCTGGGCTATCCCAGTTTCACAAACGAGACGCCTTTTAATGCATCTTTGTTTGTTGATTTTCGCAAGAGGCTGGGTCTTGAACAGTTAAATGCGATAAATGAACGAATCGTTGCCCTGAAGGCCAAGTTTGAATCACAAAAAGAGAGACCAACAGATCCCAAATCCGATGGGAAATCCGAAGACAAAGATCCGGAGGGAGGTAACAAGGGCCGGATTATATTTGATGCCACTGCCTGCCCACAAGACATTGCCTATCCTACAGATTTGAATTTGCTATCAGAAGCACGGGAAAAGGCTGAACAACTGATAGACCAACTTTACATCCCGAACCTGCATAGAAAAAAACCTAGGACTTATCGGGAGGTTGCTCGTAGAATGTATTTGCAGACAGCCCAAAAGAAGAACAAGACACGCAAAGCCATCCGCAAGGCCATTGGCAGTCAATTAAGGTTTCTCTCACGCGACCTGCGTTCCATAAACAAATTACTTGATACGTACCATCATATTCCTTTTGAGCCAAAGGAGTACAAGTATTTTCTGGTGATTACCACGCTGTATGAACAGCAAAAGCAGATGTATGACGCCCGCAGCCATAGTATTGAGCACCGCATAGTAAGTATCCATCAGCCCCATGTGAGGCCTATTGTCCGCGGGAAAAGCCAGGCCAAAGTTGAGTTTGGTGCTAAAATCCATGTTTCGCTCATTGATGGGATATCCTTTTTGGATGAACTTAGTTGGGATGCTTTCAATGAAGGGAGCCATATGATGGATTATGTGGAAAAATACCGGAAGAGGTTTGGGTTTTACCCTCGTGAGGTATTGGCAGACCAAATTTATTGTACGCGAACAAATCGGGCAGCGCTGAAAGAAAAAGGAATAAAGCTTTTAGCCAAACCACTAGGAAGACCTTCGGCAGTGTCCATTCACTTAAGTCCGGGAGAAAGAAATCCAATCGAAGGCAAGTTTGGACAGGCCAAAACAGGCTATGGGTTAAACCGGATTAAAGCCAGGCTGAAACAAACAAGCGAATCGTGGATTGCCAGCATCTTTTTAGTGCTGAACCTGGTCACTCTGGCCGGGGCAGCACTCCCGTGCCGGTTCTTTGCCTTAATAGCAAGGTTCCGTTTATCAGCAAAGGAGATTGTGATTGCATCCATCGATCGTGTGAGAGTTTTTCAGCGAGCTTTACTTTCTAGCATCCAAATATTGGCTGCTCCATATGTTCTGATTGATTTGGGGCTGTGAGTTTATAAGCAGACCCTAAATAACCGGGCACTGACGGCACTTCAATTTTCAGGTTTCCGGTAGCTGTTGTAAATGTAATATTCAAAAAAACCGTACGTTCCTTATTTGATTGTGAATCAAAATTTTCGAAATCATTAAGGGTGATACAAGCCCTTAAATCAGCGTACAAGTCCTTGATTTTCTGCTCCTCGACCTCAATCCTAAGGCATATTTCCATATCCGAAAACATATGGAAATCGGTA
>CAIWMA010000085.1 GCA_903913645.1 uncultured Bacteroidales bacterium
GAATGAGTTATTTCTTAATTTCTTTCACTTTTTAGTGTCTTAAAATAAAAATGACTGCCTGAAAAAGCAGCCATTTCTACAAATCAAGTTGAGATTTTCCTATTTACTTCTTTGAGTATAAAGTTCTACGATTTTCAGAATCACTTCCGTAGCTTTTACCATTGATTCCAACGGAACATATTCCATTTTACCATGGAAATTGTGGCCACCGGCAAAAATATTCGGGCATGGAAGTCCCATATAAGAAAGCCTGGCTCCATCAGTACCTCCACGTATAGGAACTACTTTGGGAATAATCCCAAGTTGCTCCATGGCTTCCTGGGCAGTGGCAACCACATGGTAAACCGGTTCAACCATTTCGCGCATATTGTAATACTGATCTTTCATCTCGAGTGTGAAGCAACCTTCACCATAGCGCTTATTCATAAAATCGACACATTCCCTGAAGAGCTGTTTTTTTAGTTCAAACTTTGCTCTGTCGTGGTCGCGGATGATATATTGTATAAATGAGTTTTCGACAGAGCCTTCCATTTTTATCAAATGATAAAACCCTTCATAATCCTGCGTGAATTCAGGCCTTTCGTTTACCGGTAGCAAAGCATTGAATTCAGTAGCCATCAGGATGGCATTTTTCATTTTGTTTTTGGCGTAACCGGGATGGATATTCCGGCCCTGAATGATCACTTTGGCGCCGGCAGCATTAAAATTTTCATATTCCAGTTCACCAACACCTCCGCCATCCATGGTGTAAGCAAATTCGGCACCGAATTTCTCCACATCAAAAAAGTCTACACCACGGCCCACTTCTTCGTCGGGAGTAAAGCCCACTTTCAGCATTCCATGCTCTATTTCCGGGTGATTTACCAAAAATTCGATGGCTGCCATAATTTCGGTTATACCGGCTTTGTCATCTGCGCCAAGCAAGGTGGTTCCATCGGTGACAATAAGCGTTTGGCCCGCATATTCAGGCAATTCAGGAAAATCAGCAGTCGACATCACAATATTTTTCTCCTGGTTGAGAATAATATCTTTTCCATCATAATCTTCAATCAACCGGGGTTTAATATTGGCACCACTCATATCGGGGCTTGTATCCACATGAGATACGAAACCAATAACCTGCACTTTTTTAGAAGTATTTGATGGCAAAGTTCCCATTACATAGCCATTGGAATCAATGCTCACATCCGCCAGACCTAAAGCCTTCAGCTGATCGTGAAGCAGGTTGAGCATATCGAACTGTTTCACCGTACTCGGGAAAGTTGATGACGTATCGTCGCTTTGGGTATCGATGCTGACGTATTTCAGGAAGCGATCGAGTATTTGTTGTTTGTTAATTGACATAATCTTTTTTATTTTAATTAATAATTTAAGTTCAGGTTGCCAGTTACAGTTATCAGATTTTATTGAATGCAACCTATCACTAATTCTCCTTTTCGCCCAATCTCAATGTCGCCACTTCGCTCCTCCTCTTGTCAACTCAGAAATACTTAATCCTCCTATTCTTCCTTTTTCACCCTAAGTGTTTCCCAGATAAAATACCCGCAAAGTACAGCAAGCATAAGCAATGCAAGCGCTTCAGCGCTATGCGATTCGAACCATTCCTTGTTTATAAAGTTGATTCCGAAATTTGCCAGAACTGCACTTATCACACCCATCAACGCGCCGCCGGCAATAAAACCAGACGCAATCAACGTGCCCCTCTCTTTGCGTGCCTGGTTGAGTTTTTCGTCCTTGCTCCGTTTGCCAACGAAATTGGCAATGATTCCGCCTAACAGAAGCGGAGTGTTCAACTGCAAAGGAATAAACATTCCTAATGAGAAAGCCAGGGCAGGAACACCGATCATGGTTAAAATCAGCGAAAGAAAAGCACCTGCCGCATAAAGCATCCATGGTGCTGGCTGACCGCTCATCATAGGCTGGATAACGGCAGCCATGGCATTTGCCTGTGGCGCAACCATGGCATTTTCGCCGGTAAAACCATAGGTTTTATTAAGTACCATAATAACTCCGCCAACGGTTATTGCCGAAACGAATGTTCCCAGGAATTTCCATGATTGCTGTTTATAAGGCGAAGTTCCCAGCCAGTAACCGATCTTAAGGTCGGTAATAAAACCGCCGGCCATCGAAAGTGCTGTACAAACTACACCTCCGATCAGAAGTGCGGCTACCATTCCGGCTGAACCTTTTAGTCCTACCGAAACCAAGATAAGTGATGAAATAATCAGAGTCATTAATGTCATTCCGCTTACAGGATTAGTTCCAACAATTGCGATAGCATTGGCAGCTACAGTCGTGAAAAGGAAAGCAATAACCATAACTACTCCCAAACCGACCAATGCCCATTTAATATTATGAACAACTCCAAAATGGAAGAATATCAGAATTACAATTGCTGTCAGCACTATACCCCCGGCAATAATAGCCATAGGAAGATCGCGCTGGGTGCGGAGGTTTGTTTTAACACCTTCGTGTTTGCCAAACATCTCTTTGCCGGCAAGTGAAACTGCTGATTTAATAATATTGCTCGAACGGATAATGCCGATAATTCCAGCCATAGCAATTCCCCCGATACCAATAGGACGAACATAATAAGTAAAAATCTGCTCTGCCGACATATTCGCGATCAAAGCAGTAATATTGGTTCCAACGGCTAAGGTTTGTCCATCGGCAAAATAATTTATTATCGGTATAATTACATACCAGCCTACAAATGATCCGGCACAGATGATAGCGGCATATTTCAGGCCGATGATATAGCCCAGGCCCAAAACTGCAGCGCCCACATTCAGCTTGAAAACTATTTTAGCTTTATCGGCCAACGCTTGACCGATTGGAATAACTCGGGTTGTAAACACTTCGGACCACAGTCCAAAGGTAGCTATGACAAAATCATAAATACCGCCAATCAGACCAGCAACAAGCAACAGTCTTGCCTGGTTCCCGCCTTTGGCACCTGAAACCAGAACCTCGGTTGTAGCTGTGGCTTCAGGGAAAGGGTATTTGCCGTGCATTTCGGAAACAAAATATTTGCGGAAGGGTATCAGGAACAAAATCCCAAGGAAACCACCCAACAACGATGACATAAATATCTGGTAAAACTGAACCTGAAGGTTAAGAATATAAAGCGCCGGCAACGTGAATATAGCACCAGCCACAATTACACCTGAGCTGGAACCAATCGACTGGATAATCACATTTTCGCCAAGTGCGCCTTTACGTTTAAATACAGTGGAAAGTCCCACTGCAATTATCGCAATTGGAATAGCAGCTTCGAAAACCTGGCCGATCTTAAGCCCAAGGTAAGCGGCAGCTGCCGAAAATATGGCAGCCATAATTATACCCCAGATCACACTCCATGTGTTTACTTCGGGATATACCTTATCCGCTGACATGATGGGTTCGTAGGTTTCGCCTGGTTTAAGTTCGGTGTAGGCGTTTTCGGGAAGTCCTTTGATTGGTTCTTGTTCTGACATGTTGCTGGTTTTAATTCGTTTCAAATGTATATATTTTTTTATTCCCTGCTCAGTTCCATTTAAACGGAATCCTGTGCAAGATAGAATATTCCGGGAAAATAAAACAGCAAATCGATCAAATATGCATTTCAATCGTTATGTGAAGGCGAATACCCGTCACTTTAAATGCTTCATTCGCAAAACGTGTCGCCTGCTGATGCGGATTTGAAATCCGCATCCAATGAGCACCGGATTTGAAATCCGGAATATTTCAAACGAAATCCATACTTTTATCGTGAATCTCTTCTGCTTTATTTGATTCAAGTTAGTACTTTTGACCCGAACATGACTATAACCAAATTTCTACTACAGTGGTATTCTCAAAATAAACGTTCACTGCCATGGCGCGAAACCCGCGATCCCTATAAAATCTGGTTGTCGGAGGTAATTCTGCAACAGACGCGAGTAGCCCAGGGGACAGATTATTACCATCGCTTTTTAGTTGCTTTTCCTGATGTGCGAAGCCTTGCTGAAGCTGACGAACAGGATGTACTGAAACTCTGGCAAGGACTTGGATACTATTCAAGAGCCCGAAACATGCATCACACAGCCCAGGAAGTTGTTGAAAAACACAATGGTATTTTCCCGGATTCTTCAGCCGGTTTAAAGAAATTGAAGGGTATCGGCGATTATACAGCCGCTGCCATTGCATCTATCTGTTTTAATGAACCGACTGCCGTGCTCGATGGAAATGTTGCCCGTGTTATTTCCCGTTTGTATGCCATTATTGAACCTGTTGATACAAACACAGGTAGAAAAATCATTACAGACCTGGCAAACAGCCTGCTCGACACCAATCATCCGGGAACATTTAACCAGGCAGTTATGGAACTTGGAGCTCTGGTTTGCACGCCTAAAAGTCCGTCGTGCGACACTTGTCCGCTATTATTTGCCTGCGAAGCGATGAAAACCAATAGGATTGAAAGCTTCCCGGTTAAAACTCCCAAGAAAACTCCTACCCTGCGCCACCTGAATTACCTTGTAATCAGTTTTATGAAGAATAATAAAGAGTTTATTTTAATGCGAAAAAGAACCGGAAACGATATCTGGAAAAACATGTACGACTTCCCTTGCATTGAAACCGAAAGCGCTTCGGATACTGCAGATGTATTGGAAAGTTGTGTAAAATCAGGATTACTTGATGGGTTCCCTTTTATCGTTAAGCATGTTTCTGATGAATATATTCATCAGCTCTCGCACCGCAGGTTGCTGGCAAGGTTTATTCGTATTGAGGTGCAGGGGATGCCGATGTTATATGATGATATCACTTTTGTAAAGAAAGCTCAGATCGCGGAACTGCCTTTGCCAAGGTTGATTGACAGGTACTTTGCAACTTTGATTTAATCAGGAGTTGTTTTGAAAATAGATTTAAAGCTATGAAATCTATTCAAGCAACAGAAAAACACCTGCCGCAATAGCTGCTCCAACAAATGGCCCAAGGATCGGAACCCAGGCATAACTCCAGTCACTATTACGTTTGAGTGGGATTGGAAGAAGAAAATGCATGATACGGGGTCCAAGGTCTCAGGCTGGGTTAATAGCATAACCAGTAGGACCACCCAAAGACAAACCAAGACCAAGCACGACAAAGGCAACCGGCAATGCATTCAAAGCACCTATACCGACGTCAGGCTTTGCCAAATAAAGAACAGCAAGGGTAAGCAAAAAAGTTCCTATTACTTCAGTAGCAATATTATACCAGTAATATCTTATGCTCGGGGCTGTACAGAAAACTGCCAGTTTCAGATCCTTTTTTCTAAGAACCCTGGTGCAATTGCTTTATTGATTGTTTCCTCCGCTATCCGCCGGTAAGTAGTCCATTTCCCGCCAACAATAGTTAGAAGGCCTGAAGGTGAAAGTGTGATTTTGTACCTGCGGTAAACTTCTTTCGTGGAATGTGGATTATCAGGGTTTGCTGCCAGTGGCCGCAATCCGGCAAAAACGCTTAGAATATCTTCCCGCTGCGGAGCTCTCACCAAATATTGTTCTGCTGTGTGAAGGATAAAATTTATTTCTTTTTCCAGCGCGACAGGCTCCAGGCATAAAGTATCAACAGGTGTATCTGTAGTTCCTACTACAACTTCATCAAACCAAGGTATGGCAAAAAGTACTCTTCCGTCATCGGTTTTGGGAATCGTATTGCTGAGTTGCCGGGAAGAAATGATTTATCGAGAACAATGTGGATACCCTGGCTGGGTTTCATAGTGTGTTTAGCATTGGGGTTGTCCAGCCTGGTTACTGCATCAGCAAAGACCCCGGTAGCATTTATTACAAGTTTTGCCAAAATATGATTTCGTTACCTGAAACCATTTCTTTTGCCTATACGCCACAAATTTTGCCTTTTTCATTCTTGAGCAAGCCGCTAACCTCGATATAATTCAACACCGTGCCTCCGGAATCAATGCAGGATTGAGCCAGTGCGATTGTCATACGGGAATCATCAAACTGGCCATCGTGATAAACCACACCACCTTTCAATCCTTCCGGTTTCAACTGTGGTAACCGGGCTAAAGTGTTTTTCCTGTTAATGAAATGAGATTTTCCCATGCTTAAGCGACCGGCTAGCAGTTCATAGAATTTCAATCCAACCGTATATTTCACTACATCAAACAGATTGTAAACAGGAACAACGAATTCCTGGTTGGAAGTAAGATGAGGTGCATTTTTCATCATCAAACCTCGTTCGTGCAGCGCCTCCATAACCAGGAGCGGGTCGCCCTGGGCCATATACCATACACCTCCATGCACCAGCTTTGTGCTTCGCGATGAAGTTCCCTTGGCAAAGTCTGATTGTTCAAGCAAAAGTGTCTTAAATCCACGCGTAACGCTATCCAAAGCAATCCCCAGGCCTGTTGCACCTCCGCCAATGACAATAACGTCCCAGATGAGGTTGGGATTTTCCTGCAATTGCTGAATTTGAACTTCGCGTTTCAAACTGCTTAATTTTGATAGACCGATTTAATGAATTACAGAATCATTAGTATCAGATTGGAGAAATATGATTTTCAATATTCTATTCCCCGACCTGAAGGTCGGGGCA
>CAIWMA010000086.1 GCA_903913645.1 uncultured Bacteroidales bacterium
CTCCGGATAATCAACTCTGAAATTCAATATATTTTGAATATTGGCGCCACGGAACGCATAAATACTCTGGGCATCATCGCCAACCACGCAAATATTCAGGAAACGGGAAGCCAGCTTCTTTACAATAATATATTGCGAAAAGTTGGTATCCTGGTATTCATCTACAAGGATATACCTGAACTTATCCTGGTATTTATACAAAATTTCAGCATGATCCCGAAGCAAAACATTGGTGTTGAACAGTAAATCATCAAAATCCATGGCTCCCGATTTGAAAAGCCTGTTTTGATAACGGGTATATATCTGGCCAATGGCAGGCTTCTTTGCCTGCTTATCCTGCTCGATGATTTCAGCGTTACTATTATAATCTTCCGGAGTTATCAGATTTGATTTTGCCGCCGAAATGCGTGAAAGCACATTATTGGCAGCATATTCCTTAGGATCTAGTTCAAATTCTTTAACAATATTCCGGATCAGGCTTTTGCTGTCATCGCTATCGTAAATGGTAAAATTCGGAGGATATCCTAATAAATGTCCGTCAATCCGTAAAATACGTGCAAAAACAGAGTGAAAAGTTCCCATCCATACGTTGCGTGCTTCGCCACCCACAATTTTCACAATCCTGTCCTTCATTTCGCGGGCAGCCTTGTTGGTAAAGGTGAGGCAAAGTATATTAAATGGATCGACTTTCTTTTCGATAAGATGAGCTACGCGGTAGGTCAGCACGCGGGTTTTACCCGAGCCGGCTCCGGCTATTACCATTATCGGTCCGTCGATGCATTCCACAGCCTTACGCTGCGATTCGTTTAGTTCGTCAAGTATGCTTTTGCTCAATGTATGGGGCTATTTTAAGGAACTGCAAATTTAAGACATATGCCTATGCAGCCGCCAGATTTTTATTAACATGAAGGTTTTGGCCCGGGAAATTATAGGAAATAGAAAATGGGAATTAGAAAATAGGAAACAGAAAAGAGATGTTGATACGACCTTCAACCTGAGTATACTGGAATGATTTGAGAAACTATGAATGACAACTGATTGACAACTCATCCTTCTCAAAAATCTCTAAATAACTCAATATACTAAAATTGAATGACCACTAATTCCTCTCAAAAAATTAAGCACTCTGTCTTCCACAATTGAATGACTACTGAATGACCACTCAATCCGCTCTAATTCCCCGTCTTCTCAATCAATCTGATACCATTCTGCCCAATTTCAATCACCCTGCTTTTGTACAAACTCCCGACTGCCATTTTGAAATTTTTCTTGCTTATACCAAAAATTTCGTATATTTCATCCGCAGGACTTTTATCGGTAAGTGGCATAAATCCGTTTTTTCGTTTGAGGTATTCCACAATAAGTTCAGCAGAAGTAGCTGCTTTTTTATACCCGGCAGGATAAAGGTTAAGGTCAATTTTCCCATCTTCGCGTACCTTATTAATATAGCCGGAAATATGCTCTCCACGGTTTAGCGGTTGAAATACTTCGCCGCTGTATAGCATTCCCCAGTGCGAGTTATTGATTATGGAATTGTAACCTAATGGACACGGACCATAGATGAAAAGTTCAACTTCATCGCCGGGTTTATAAGTTGCTGGTTCTTTATCCAGGAATTTATCGACTTTGGCAGAAGCGGCAATACGGTTGGTTTGTTCGTCGAGATAAACATGAACGATGTGCCAGCTTCCGGGTTCCATTTTTACTTTTTGTTCCCTGAAAGGTACAAGTAAGTCTTTCTGCAATCCCCAGTTCAGGAAAGCACCTACAGCATTAACTTCTATAACTTCCAGTAAAGCAAATTCACCAACTTCACAATAGGGTTCTTCCTTTGTGGCAATTAACCGGTCTTCTGAATCAAAATACAGAAATACTTCAATTTCTTCACCTTCTTTCATCCCTTTTGGCGCATATTTCCCCGGAAGTAGTATATCTCCCAGTTCCTCGCCTTCAAGGAAATAACCGCTACTTGTTTCACGAAGAACTTTGAGTGTATTGTACCGACCAACTGTTGCCATAAAAATCTGATTATTAAAACTACCGGCAAAGGTACGCCCTTTTTTTCTATGTCTCTTAATCTCTAAGTTTCTTAGTCGCTTCGTCCCCCTTCTCCATGTCGCCCTTCTCCGTATCGCCCCTCGCCCCCTCGCTCTCTCGCTCCCTCTCCTTGTCAACTCTTACCCCGCCACCTTCCCCATCCCCATTCCCCGCTAAATTCCGCCATTCACCGATTTAATCTTTCGCAACTATTTACATCACCATACATTTGCTTCATCAATTCAACATCAATTAACCATTGTAAACTTTTTAGCCATGGACTACAATTATAACAAAACAGACAACAACAGCGATCCTCAAAAAACTGTTGAAAAAGGTGTACCCGGTAAAGCGGCCGCACTCGGCGTAATTGTGATAGCAGCAGGTCTGTTATTGCTTGCCAAGAATACAGGATTGCTCGATGAAACAGTTAGTCGAATCCTGTTCTCATGGGAAATGCTTTTGATAGCAATCGGAGTCGTTAACATTTTCTGGCGTCAGTCATTATGGTCAGGTGTTATCCTTATTGGTTTAGGTGGATTTTTCCTCCTGGTGAATTTTTACCATATGCCTTTCAACACCTGGCAGATATTTTTACCGGCCCTTATCATACTGGTAGGACTTAAGATGATATTCGGACCATCAAAGTTTGATAAAAGGATGTTTAAGCAGCCTATGTTCAACCATACAGTTGGGAACGAAGATTTTTTCGAAGACATCGCCATATTCGGAGGTGGCGAACGTAAAGTAGTTACTCCGACCTTTAAAGGTGGACGCATGGTTGCACTATTTGGCGGATCAAAAGTGGATCTCACGCATTGCAATATTGCTCCCGGTGACAGGCCGATGATAGAAGTTGTATCTATGTTTGGCGGATCAGGATTGGTGGTGCCTTCAGACTGGAATGTAAAAGTAGAAGTATTCAATATCTTCGGCGGATATGTGGATAAACGAATTTCTTCACAGGTTGATTATAATAAGACCCTTATTATAAAAGGAGTTACTATCTTTGGTGGTGGCGAAGTGAAAAGTTACTAATGTCGGATGTATTATGTGCGATGTTGGATTTAAATCCTTCCATATTATACTTCACTCATAACTCATCATTCATATCTTATAACTCAGACCTCCCATTGGAAAGACCATTTTTAACCCGTAACCTTTGGATTTATTTCATCGCATTCTGGATGGCTGTTACAATCATCCAGTTTGCGTTGTCGTATGGGGTGTATGGTCAGGCACTGATTAACTCAGTTATTGATAGCCTTATATCGAACATAGTGTTTGCTATCCTTGGAATTGGGTTATGGAATATGGTTCGTTACTCGGGAAAGCAAGTAAGTGGATTCCTGAAAAACCTGGCGTATCACCTGGCAAGTTGTGCTTTAACTATCCTGATCTGGCAATTTGTTTCCTATTCATTTCTTCGCTTGTTGTTTGGAAACAACGATGTTTTTATGAACTTCCTTGCAGAAGCATTGATAGTAAAGGTTTTGACAGGTGTTCTAATCTATTTTCTGCTTATATCAGTAGATTTCCTGATTTTAAGTTTCGAAGAAATGCAGGAACAGGCTGAACATGAAGCATCACTTTCAGCCATGCTTCGCGATGCCGAACTCAATATGCTACGTTCACAGATCAGGCCGCACTTCCTTTTTAATAGTCTGAATTCAGTGAGTTCGCTCACACTTTCCAATCCGCAGGCAGCCCAGGATATGATCATAAAACTATCTGAGTTTATGCGGCATTCACTCACTCTCGGGGCTGATACCATGAATACACTGAATGACGAATTATACCATGCCGGTTTGTATCTTGACATTGAAAGAGTCCGTTTTTCTGATCGTATGAAAATAGAAAAGACTATAGATCCCAAATGTGGTGAAATGATGCTTCCTGCCATGATTCTGCAACCTTTACTCGAAAACGCTGTTAAACATGGTGTAAATACAATGCTTACTACCTGCATCATAACGCTGAAAGCTGAATGCAAAGAATCTTACCTGGGTATTTCTATCAGCAACACGTTTGATCCGGATGCAGTTCCGAGAAAAGGGACTGGAACCGGTTTAAGCAATGTTAAAAAACGAATGGCCGCAATTTACGGACGGAGTGATTTGTTGTCTTCATCAACAACGGATCAGACGTTTGAAGTTATGCTGCATATACCGGCACGAAAAGAGAACTAAAATTTTTACCTTTATTTATACTTAGACAACGTTTTAGTTTCATTTTAATTCATTTTCAGATGCAACCTATCTCAACCATAATTATAGATGATGAATCGCTTGCACGCGATATTGTAAAGCGATACGCTGCCGATTTTCAAATGCTGAATGTAGTAGCCGAATGTGGTGATGGATTCGAAGCGCTCAGGCAGATCCAGGCGCATAAACCCGATTTGATATTTCTTGATATCCAGATGCCGAAACTGGATGGCTTCGAATTGCTCGAAGTGATTGATTATAACCCGGCAATTATATTCACAACTGCTTTCGACCAGTTTGCTATAAAAGCATTTGAAATGAATGCAGTAGATTATCTTCTGAAACCTTTTTCAAAGGACAGGTTTGAGTCTGCAGTTCAAAAAGCAATTCAACGTATTGGCGTCGAAAAATCGAATGTAAATAGTTCTCTTGAAACTTTAAAAGAGAATGTCCAGGAATCCCGCGGCACTCTCGACCGCGTGGTTACCCGCCTTGGATCAAAAGTTACAGTTATTCCAGTCGATAGGATTTGGTACATCGAATCAGCCGATGATTATGTGATGATTTATTCCGAATTAGGTAATCACCTGAAGGAAAAAACCATGAAATTCTTTGAGGAACATTTACCAACCAATAATTTCGTAAG
>CAIWMA010000087.1 GCA_903913645.1 uncultured Bacteroidales bacterium
AAAATCCCTTACGCCTGCATCACCTGTGCCGATCTGGGAACGAGGTAATACTTCCTCGTTTTCGGGCAAAAGCATTTATACCTGGTGCGGAGTTTTTCCAGTTTCACAAACTGCCGTCCACTCATCAATGTAAAAGTGCTGTTGAGCGGTATATCATTAACAGTAAGCATTTCAATGCCGCCTTCCAGGGATGAAAGTGTATTGATGAGCTTGGTATCGCGATGAAAAGTGGCTGGTGTTTTAATAAAATACCTGTGCAGTTCGCTGGCAAGCACGGCAGGAAAAATCTCTTCGGCAAAGAACGGCTGCACCAGGCTGCGGTAAGCATTCTTCCATTCTGTCCCATGCGGTTTAGCTTTTCGCCCGAACTTTTTCATCACAACCTGGTGGGCCAGTTCGTGGAGGAAAACAAGTAAAAAAGTATATTGCCCGAGGTCGGCATTGATCTGGATTACCGGTTGAGCGCCAAATCGTGCACCTTTAAAACTTCCAAGCCGTGTCCGACGAGGAGTTGTTATCCGGAAAAGAAAATGATGTTCGTTAAATAAAGCCTGCGTCATCAACCTGGCCTGCTCCGGGAAGCGTGAAAGAACACCTTCGAGTGTTTCAGGCTTGTAGGACATAATAGGTCTCGTTGTATAACTTTATGGCTTTATCGGGGTTCAACATACTGCATCCACATTTACGCTTACCTGTTTTAACCGGTTTACGGTGTTTGCTGGCCTGAGCACTTTTGCTTTCGGCACAACCACTGAAAATAAATAGAATGATGATTGCAGTGAGTAACACTAATTGACGAATTCCTGTTTTCGATGTTATATTTTTTAATATATTCATTTCACTGAGTATAAGGGTTTTTCATGGCATTTCATTTGATTTTTCCACAAATAATCCTTTTGCTTGTCCGGAAAAAAATCCGGGTGTAGATGCCAGTCCTAAAATTTACGCTAATTTAGCACTTATTATTGTATGAAATGAAATTTTTATTCCACTTTGGGCGCTACTTAAGCTTATTACGACTGGCATTTCAACGCCCTGAAAAGCAGTCGATTTACTTCCGACAGATCATGGTTGAGATGGAAAAGCTCGGACTGGCTTCTGTTGGCATTGTTGCCATTATTTCTGTATTCATGGGCGCTGTACTTGCTATCCAGATGGCATTTAACATTGATACTCCACTGATTCCATCGTACACCATCGGGTTTGTAACCCGGCAGAGCGTAGAACTTGAATTTGCTCCCACAATTATCAGTTTGATACTTGCCGGCAAGGTTGGTTCACGAATTGCTTCAGAAATAGGAACTATGCGTGTTACCGAACAAATTGACGCCCTCGAGATCATGGGAATCAACCCGGCAACGTTCCTGATTCTGCCTAAAATTGTTGCTTCCATGATCATTAATCCTTTCCTGATCATGATGAGTATGTTACTTGCAGTAGGCGGAGGTTGGCTTGCAGGAATTTTTACAGGACTTTTCCCTTCTGCTGAATACATTTACGGCATTCAATCCTTTTTCCATTTGTATGATATCTTTTATGCCATAGTCAAAACAATTGTATTCGCATTTATAATTGCATCGGTATCAGCTTACAATGGGTATTACACCAAAGGAGGCGCACTCGAAGTGGGCGAAGCAAGTACCAATGGAGTTGTATACAGCAGCATTGCTATCATATTTATGAACCTCATCCTTACTCAATTGTTGCTGGCATGATAGAGGGTAAAAATATCAGCAAGAGTTTTGGCGACCGGCTGGTGCTGGAAGATGTATCAGTCTCCATGGAGAAAGGGCAGACGAACCTGATTATTGGCCAGAGCGGAATGGGTAAAACCGTATTGCTCAAATGCCTTGTCGGTTTACTGGAAGTAGATCATGGCCAGGTATTTTACGATGACAGGGAGTTTTCGAAAATGTCGTTTAACGAAATGAAAGAAATCCGGCAGGAGATCGGGATGCTGTTCCAGGGAGGCGCTTTGTTCGATTCTTTAACCGTAGAAGAAAATGTGATGTTTCCGCTCACCATGTTTACAAAGCAAACACCACAGGAAAAACTCGACCGTGCCAACTTCTGCCTTTCGAGGGTAAATCTTCAGAATGTTAATAAATTGTTTCCTTCAGAACTTAGCGGCGGGATGAAAAAGCGCGTTGCCATTGCCCGTGCCATTTCCATGAACCCGCGTTACCTGTTTTGCGATGAGCCCAATTCGGGCCTCGATCCGCAAACGGCACACCTTATTGATGAACTGATCAAAGAAATCACCATAGAGTATAATATGACTACCGTTGTTGTAACCCACGACATGAATTCGGTCTTGGAAATTGGCGAAAAGATTTATTTCCTTTACCAGGGGAAATTGTGGTGGGAAGGCACGAAACACAATATTTTACACACTGATAATGCAGAACTGCAGGCATTTGTGTTTACTTCGGAACTTACCAAGAGGCTTAGGCCGGTAAAAGGGGTTGGGGGTTAGAGGTTGGATTTGGTAGAAATTGGTCATTCAGTTGTCATTCGATGGCCATTAAATTGTTGTCAGACAAGAATTTTGTTTGTTTTAGAAATCATCAAGTTATTATTGTTAGTCATTTCAACGAAGATTTGGCGCTTGGCATTTGGTTTCAGGAATTTGAAATTTGGGAATTTTATTTTGAAACAGGCAATTTTTATTCGGAAAAATCGTATCAGTTATATCCTTTGGCACTAAAATTCATTTTGAAATAAATTTCATGTCAACACTCGATATCATTCTGACCATTTTCCTGTTTTACTTCGCCTTTAAAGGCTTTACCAGCGGTTTTATTATAAGTATTGCGACCTTGATCGGGCTGGTGCTTGGCTTTTATGCGGCAGCACATTTTTCGGAATTTACTGCCAACTGGCTGCAACACGATATGGGCCTGAAAAGTGGGAATATAAAGCTGATATCCTATATTGTTACATTTGTGATTGTGGTGGTTCTTATTTTTCTATTAGGTCGCTTCCTGACCGGTGTTGTAAAAACTGTCGGGCTGGGCATTGTGAACCGTTTGGCCGGGGCCCTGTTTGGCATTGCCAAGGGATTGCTGATAGCAAGTTTCCTGTTTTTACTTTTTACCCGCATCGATCCCAACGAAAGCCTGTTGACAGCATCACACAAAAAAGGCTCCGTTTTATACAAGCCGGTTTCGGCAATAGCGCCAACAGTAATCCCCATCGTACAAAAATATACGGTTGAGGTAGAGAATATGATTAATCAGAAATAGTTTTCGGGCAATACAATCCGACGTAATATTGACGGATAATTCTGGCATTCTAAGTGACTGCATAAAATTACAAAATTCTTTGGCTTAGTATTAAAGGCTGGAAGTCAGGAGTCGGAAGTCGGAAGAATCCGAAATTGAAGATTACATATTTTAGGATATTCCGAATCATCGCCCCTCACCCGCTCTCCGATCTTCAGATAGGGCATATAATATTTTTAAAAGAATTACAAGATATCGAATATCAAATAATATGTTTTTTTATATCTTTACATGACACGAAATTAAATGAACCAGTCATGAAAACCCTGCAATTCATTTTCAAGCTGATGCTGGTGGCATCCATGCTTTTCTCCTGTGGTAATTCTTCGAGCGGTTCCAGTTCATCTGCAGACAATCAAGGCAATGTATTTCGGTTTAAAAAGTACACCTATATCGACCAGCAGGGAACCGGGCTACCGGCATTCAGCTTCCTTATGCCTTCGGACTGGGCTTTTGAAGGTGGAATAAGCTGGATTCTCGACAACCCTGCCATGCCGGCAGTAACTGCATTCCGGGTCTTTAATCCAAAAGGGAAAGAGGACTTTGAAGTATTCGCAAGTCACTGCTATTTCTGGACTAACAACCTGCAGCTGCTTGGGATGTTCCCGCCCGGCACTAAGTATTTCGGGAGCACAGTCAAAAAACCAATTACAGCGCAAAA
>CAIWMA010000088.1 GCA_903913645.1 uncultured Bacteroidales bacterium
ATTATCCAATGCAAATGTACACTACTTCTATGTACATTGTTGATAATTTTGCATTTCAATATACTAAAGAAAAGAATTAGTAATTTTAACTGCATTAATTATGGCTTACGAAAAACAAATTAAGATGGTATCATTTATTGAAATCAGTCTTATCGTATTTATATTATCAGCATCAATATACAGTGTTAACGCTCAAAGTACAAATGATGTGTTAAACCTGTTGGTTAATAATAAAACTATTTCAGAAGAACAGGCTGATTCTGTTCGTGCTGAAGCTGCCATTAAGCAACAAGATGCCGATGCAAACAAGAAATCGTTTTTTGTTAATGCTGCCCGTACTATGAAGTTATCGGGTTATACCCAAGTTCGTTATCAGCAATTCGACGAAACCGGGAAGATCAGCGGAACTGATATTCGACGTGCACGTCTTAATTTACAGGGAGATGTTACACCATACTGGTCGTACCAGTTCCAGGTTGATTTTGCAGGAAGTGCTAAACTGCTCGATGCTGTTGCCGATTTCAAGCCCTTTGATTTTCTGAATTTTACAATTGGTCAGACTAAAATCCCTCTCTCGTTCGAAAACCAGATTTCAGATAACAAAATGGAAGCGAATGACCGGTCGCAGGTGGTTGAAGCACTGGTTGCACGGGGTAAAGATGTGAATGGAAATTTTAACGGTCGCGACCTGGGAATTATGGTTTATGGTTCCGTCTTGAAAATCAACGATAAAAACAGGATTGATTACCGTATAGGGGTTTTCAACGGCGAAGGCATCAATGTAGCTGACAGTAACAACGCCAAGTCAACATCAGGAAGGTTAATTGCGCACTTAATAAAAGGTCTGGATGTAGGTGCATCCTATTATTCAGGCTGGGATATGTTCAGAGTTTCTAAGGGTGAACCGGATATGAATCAAAACCGTTCAAGGTATGGTTTTGAGTTTAACTACGATTATAAAAACTTGTATTTCAGGGGCGAATATCTGCAGGGAAAAGATGGTTCAGTAAACCGCGAAGGCTGGTACCTCCAAGCAGGATATTTTGTGCTTCCCAATAAACTTCAGCTACTTGCAAAGTACGATGTCTACGATCCCAACAAAGCGAAAGCAAACGATATGTCGACACGATACATTTTGGGAGCTACTTTCCAGTTCAATAATTGGGCAAAAATAGCTGCCAATTACAATTTCTGTGAAGAAGAGGGTACAAGCATCAAAAACAATTTTACCAGCGTTCAGTTCCAGATTGGATTTTAATACACAAAACAAATTATAAAAATGAATAATTATAAAATCATACTTCTTATTGCTGTGTTTGCAGTATCTGTTTTTTCTCCCAAACCAGTTTTGTCCCAAATTCAGTTAGAAGGCAGGATAACCCTTTCCGGCGCTTTTGCGCTTTATCCCATGGCGGTGAAATGGGCTGATGAGTTTAAGAAAATCCATCCTAAAGTTAAAATTGATCTAACCGCCGGAGGAGCCGGGAAAGGAATGACCGATGTTCTCAATAATATGGTAGATATTGGAATGGTATCGCGGGAAGTATATCCCGAGGAAGTGAAAAAAGGTGCATTTGCTATCGCCGTAGCAAAAGATGCTGTAGTGGCGGTTGTTAATGCAAACAATCCCGCTATCAATGATATCCTTGCAAAAGGCTTAAAGAAAGATGCCGGAAATAATATCTGGATCACCGGCAAATACAAATCATGGTCGCAGGCTTTCGCAACCAAAACATCTGCTCCAATTCATGTGTATACCCGCTCCGATGCATGCGGTGCTGCCGAAGTTTGGGCAAAATATTTTGGTAAAAAGCAGGAAGACTTGCTGGGTAGCGGCGTTTTCGGCGACCCTGGCCTGGCACTGGCTGTTAAAAAGGACCCACTGGGAATAGGATTCAATAATATTGGCTATGCCTACGATCATAATACTAAAAAACAGATAGCAGGAATCAGGATTGTGCCAATTGATCTGAACAACAACGGGAAAGTTGACCCGGATGAGAATTTTTATACTACCATGGATGAAATTGTGAATGCTATTGTCGAAGGAAAATATCCTTCCCCACCGGCACGCGAATTATATTTTGTAACCAAAGG
>CAIWMA010000089.1 GCA_903913645.1 uncultured Bacteroidales bacterium
ATCAAAATTATAGCCGCTTCCGGGTGATATTGCACCTGCAATGCCAATAGTAACGCCGCTGGCAGGCTCTACATAGGTATTCGCGCTTATCCCCAGGTTGTAAAAATTAGTTGTTCCTGTTCCTGAGATAGATACTACATCTGTTATAATTCCGTGCGAAAAGGTAACTGTACCAGTTCCAGGAATAAATGTCCCATCATTGTGCCATGCACCGGTTGAGCCGGAAATATCAATACTGTACGTAGTTGTTGTAATTGTTACTCCAGATTGTATTTCAATGGTATTGGCAAAAGCATTGACATCTAAAGTAGGTTTATTTGTCACATTCGGAATTAATACATCATCACCTGTTACTGGCACAGTACCTTTTGACCAGTTTGCTGTATTGTTCCAATATATACTACTGGCTCCGGACCAGGTATTTTTAGTAGTTTCTGCATTGGCCAAACCCCATAAAGTACTGGCAGGATGAGTTGTAGAGGTTGCTACATAATTAATCGGCAATCCTGTTACTCCAACCCAGTTGTTTGATACATCGTGGTTCGATTTCCCATGCTCACCTGTAGGTGGTGCACCATTATCATCGTCCCATAATACAAGATTTGGCTCAGTGTTTGCCTGCAGTTCTGCATCAAGGTAATGCAGGTTTAAAATAACTTTGTCAGTATAGGTTAAAGCATCTGTTGCAAAACTATAATTCCGTAGTACTGAATTTGATTTATGTGTAAGAGCTGAGCCCAAAACTATTTTACAGCTTAACCATGCCGGCTTGGTACCCGTATTTATAAAAACAACTGTGGTGTACTGGTTTCCAAAACTATATTGTATATTACCGATAAATGCCCCGGTACGTTTTACTATCCCGGTTATATCACCTACACCGGTTGTGGTTCCGGTTAATCCCATTTCGAGGGTGTAAGAAGACATATTAAGGCTACCCGTTGTTGAATTAGGATTGGCTGTAAGGCTGAGAATACCACTGACTGTTAGATTTGCAGCAGCTGTAACTCCTGCTGCGTCACTAATAGTAAGATTATTAAACACTGATGCCGGAGAAGTTTGCCCTGTTGATGCATCGAAAATAACAGTGCCTCCCCACGTAAGCCCTGATGTAAACGGAGTTGAAGTGGTGTTTTGGGTTCTTACAGTGCCACTGTTCACTATGCTTGTAAGCCCGCTTAAGGCATACGTTACCATATTTAAAGTGCCGCCCGCCGTAGTATTAAGTGTTGTTGCCGCAATGGCCCCGCTTGCAGTTTGTGTTCCGCTGGTATTGCTGAGTGTTAATATATTGTAGGTGCCTGCCATAACAGTTTGACCGCCTGCGGCAGTAGTGTATTGTACTGTGCCTCCCCAGGTTTTCCCTGTGGTAATAGGTGCAGATGAGGCATTTTGTGTTTGAATAGTTCCCCCGTTGGTAATGGTACTTAACGTACCAAGTAACTGGTAGTTACTGATATTTAATATACCTCCCGAAGTGGTTGTTAAAGCCGTATTCACAGTAAGGTTACCACTTGCCGTTTGAGTGCCGCTGGTGTTACTAAGCGTTAAGGTTGCATAGGTGCCTGACATTACGGTTTGCGCGCCTGTTGTGGCATCGTACTGCACCGTGCCGCCCCATGTTAAGCCTGTGGTAAGTGGGGTGGCTGATATATTTTGTGTGCGTATGATCCCACTGTTGGTTACTGAAGTAATTCCGCTTAACGCATAGGTAACCATATTAAATGTTCCGCCTGCAGTAGTATTAAGTGTGGTAGCCGTAATGGCTCCGCTGGCAGTTTGGGTGCCGCCGGTATTGCTGAGCGTTAATACGTTGTATGTACCTGTCATAACGGTCTGGCCTCCTGCCGAAGCATTGTATTGAACCGTTCCTCCCCAGATTTTGCCCGATGGTATAGGAGAAGTACTTGTATTCTGGGTTTGAATAGTTCCCCCGTTGGTAATAGTGTTAAGTGATCCTGTCAATTGATATGTAACAAGGTTAAAAATACCGCCTGAAGTAGTTGTTAACGCACCATTCACTTGTATGACACCACTAGCCGTTTGCGCGAGACTTGTATTACTAAATGTCAGGTTCAGGTATGTGCCTGCCATCACAGTTTGTCCTCCTGTGGATGCATTATACTGGACTGTACCATCCCATGTTTTTCCTGTAGGCACAGGTGTTGAAGATGTATTCTGGGTCTGTATGGTACCGCCGTTGGTAATCGCAACTGCAGAAAGCAGATTGGCAACCATGTTGAGGGTGCCACCGGCTGTTGTTGTAAGGGTGCCGGCTATAGTTAAATTTCCTGCTGCTGTATTGGTCCCTGATGTGTTATCTGATTTTAAATTATTGTATGAAAAAGAATTAATTGCCTGGCCACCGGTCAGCGTGGTATATTCTATTGAGCTTCCTGTTCCTGTAGTTATTGTACCCAGGCTTGTGTTGCTGGTGGCGGCAATCTTCAGCGTATGAGCGGCATTAGGGCCGCTGCTCATATTAATTGTACCACTATTAGCCAGTGTATTGGTCCCGGTTCCGGAAAGTGTTAAAGCCATAGCGGTTGTCCCGAATGCAAGGGTGGTAGATGTGGCAATTGTTAAAGTACCACTCACAATAATGCCTGAGTTGATAGTTTTTATATTCGAACTACCACCACTTATGCCTAAGCTACTGTAATTAACAGCTGTTATTGTTTGAGCCCCGGCCAGGGTATAATTAACCGTATTCGCATAGGTGGATGCATCCAGGACAGATATAGTTGAAGTACCTCCGATGTTCAAAGTCGAAGCCAACCCCTGGATCAAAGTTCCGCTTACGATTAAAGCAGTATTTACTGTAATGGTTCCGGAAGAAGTGTACGCTCCTGAGATTGTAGTTGAAGCAATGGAAGTAAGAGTTGCTCCCCCTATTGTTTTAGTATTACCGCTAAAGGTATGTAAACCTGTAGATGAGGTAAAAGTTGTTGCATTATTTACAAGGCTGCCGGCAAAATTTATAACAGCAGCGGCCGTTTCATTCCAGGTACTGCCAGCGTTCAAAGTAACATCTCCTGTAAAAGTTTTTGTACCTGTTGCCGATGAAATGGCTAAGATTCCGCTTGCTCCGGCTCCGACTGTAGTGGTGCCGGAAACGGTTAATGCAAACGCATCAGCGGTAAAAGTAGTCCCATTGCCGACACTCAGATTTCCTCCGATAGTTAAAGCAGCTGTTGTAGTATAGGAAGCTCCTCCGTTTAATGTAAAATCTTTAGTAACTGATGTTAATAAACCCGTTTTGGCCCCACTGCCGCTTAATGTAAGGTTGCTGTATGCTACTACTTTAACTGCTTGCGGACCGGCACCGCTGTAATTCACGGTGTTTCCGGCAGTACCAATAGTAAGTGCTGTAAAAGTTGGTACGGTAGGAGTAGTACTAATATTTAGTGTACTGGTTGCTGTAGCATTATTAAAACTGGTAATGGTACTTGAACCGGAATGGTTTACTGTACCACCGGTACTATTGGTAATACCGGTAATTGTTCCTGAACCGCTGATATTAATTGTTCCTGTATTTGTAACATTTGCCAATGCCGTTGTGCTTGTAGCATTTCCGCTTATAGCAAAAGTAGCGGCATTTGTATTGGTAGTAATTGAACATGAACCTCCTGTAATATTTACTGTACCCGAAGTATTTGATAAGGTTCCGTTACCAGTTAACGAAGTTGCAGAGTTTATTGTACCGGTATTTGTTAATATAACGCCTGTTATTGTTAACAAAGTTGAACAAGTCAAGGTTCCACTGTTGGTGTAAGCCCCTGTAAATGTAGCTGTAGGAATCACAGATGTTCCGCTTATATATAGTCTTTGTTGCACCAGTAAAGTTATATGGCATGGCAGATGCAGTAAAAGTGCTTGCGTTATTGGTAAAGTTACCACTTATGCTTACAGTAGAAGATCCTGTAGCCGTATTGATCCAGACGGCACCGCCATTAAGGGTTAAATCCACAAATGAGGATGCTCTGTTAGTTCCGCTCAAATTTATTGTGCCTGTTATGTTTGTGCCACCAGTAGCTCCGTTCACAATAAAGGGACGGGAACACGTAAGTGTACCACCACTGTTAATCGTTAAAGAACCAACAGTGAGTGTGGTATTACTACTTGTTACTGAAAGTGTACAACTTGCATTAATCTGGACTTTACCGGTCACAGTCCAATTGTTAGCTGTTGTCATGGTATTACTATTCTGGATAATAAACACATCAGCGGCTGTGGTAAAATTAGCTGGGTTAGTTCCTGTACCATTTGTGGCGGTCCACCAACTAGCGAATGCTTCAGGCGCAGCGTTCGTCCACGAATAATAAGTTGTTGCATTCACAATACTTACCACCAGCACCAACCCTATCGTTAATGCCAATGTTTTTAATAGATAAAATGATTTCATACTATGTGGTTTTTAATTTTTTAATTCAATCGGTTAATGACGGTGATCCTTTAATCTGCTGTTTTACTTAATCACATTTTTTGAATAAACCTTACCGGGAATGCAGGTTCCGGTTTTTTGGGGGAAGTGTTTGTGCTGCATTCTGATTTTTGGTCATTTCTTAAAAACATTTTCCCGCCTGCTGATCTGTATTTGCAGAAAACAGATCATTTTAAAGCCGGAGCATAATTTGCAGAGAGCGAAATAAGCAGCCAGTTAGTACAAAGTATGTAAAAACTGCGCGTGAGCACTTTGCCGCTAAGGGTATGCACGTGGATTTAATTAAGCTTTAC
>CAIWMA010000090.1 GCA_903913645.1 uncultured Bacteroidales bacterium
ATACTCCTAATATTGCGAAACTGGCCAAAACTGGAATGGTATTCGAAAATGCATTTTGCGCCTCGCCATCGTGTACACCTTCACAGGCACGGATGCTTACCGGCCGCTACCCTCATAACCTGGGTGAAGGCGTGAACCTATGCGGCAGGCTGGATGCAGGTATTCCTACCTATGTTCAGATTTTAAGGAAGAATGGTTATGAAGTAGCCTTTGACCGAAAGGGATGGGGGCCAGGAGACTTTACAAAAATGGGTTATGCTGAAAACCCATGCGGGACCAAAATTGAGTTTTCAAAGCTTATTGAAAAATTACCGGCTGATAAACCGTTCTTTTTCTGGTTTGGAACCAACGATCCACATCGCCCATTTGATAAAAATGCAGGTAAAACTGCCGGTATAGAAGTTTCGAAAATAAAAGTCCCAGGATTTCTGCCCGATACTCCCGAAATACGGGAAGACATGTCAGATTATTTTTCTGAGATTCAGCATTTTGACAAAGAAATAGGAGAGTTGCTGGAAATACTTAAAAAAAGTGGCAGGCTCGACAACACTATTATTGTGGTGGCGTCCGATAACGGAATGCCTTTTCCTCATGCAAAAGCAAACCTTTATGATTATGGAACGCGTGTGCCGCTGATTATAAGTGGTTTCCCGAAAATGGATCAGAACTACCTTAATAGTTCATTTGTGAATTTTATCGATTTGATGCCAACATTTCTGGACCTGGCCGGTATTAAAGACCAACCTGCAGTAGATGGAAAAAGTTTGCTCTCCATTTTGAAAGGCGAAAAGTCGGAACACCGCGATGAAGTCTTCCTGGAGCGGGAGCGCCATTGCCTTTGCAGAGCTGACATGGCTTATAGTGCCGGTTACCCGATGCGGGCAATCCGTACAAAAGAATATTTATACATCCGGAATTTCCGTCCCGATCGCAATCCTGCCGGAGATGAAAGCATTCCCGGAACACCTTCGGTTTTCGGAGATGTTGATGGCGGAATTACGAAGATGTTTATGATCGACAACCGAAATCTTCCTTCAGTAAATCCGTATTTCAAACTTGCTTTTGAAAAAAGGCCGGCCGAAGAACTGTATATCCTTAAAGATGATCCTTATAATATTCACAATGTCGCGGAATCAGCAGAGTATGCCAGTGTGAAAGCTTCTCTTAGCAAGCGGTTGGAAAAATGGATGATAGAGTATAAGGATCCCCGCCTGAACGGAAAAGGAGATGAAATAGATGGCTACGACGGAACAACGCATGCCTGGATTACGCGGGACGGAATGATTTTATGGGATAAGAAATAGAACCATGATTTTGCTCCCGATTCCGAAAGTTTGAGATGGATTGTCTCTGGCAGAAAGCTGATATCTAAAGCCCAAGTTTATCCATTCTATCTTTCTCATAATCTCCATCTTCGCCAGGGTATCTCAAAACAGATTCGTATTTGCCGGTTTGCTTTGCCAGTGCCCATATCAGGCTTTCGCCGGCCGGTACATTCGTAGGTTCAGAATTGAAGATTTCATCTTTATACGCTTCTTCTGCGTCAATGACTTTCCATCCCTTTTCACGGAACATTTTAATCAGATCGCCAAGGAACAATGCGGATGTTAAATTATGATGTAATAAAATGGTGTGATGAATATGCCTGCCAGTTAACTGAACTGCAAGATCTTCGTAAAATGTAGCCCGGCTATATAAATGCTCAAGGTAAAACTTCCTGTATCCTTCTATATCAGCTTTGGGATTTTCATTCAGTCTTTTTAAAAGCCGCCCATTGATGTACCAGTCGGAAGCATCGATTGTTACATGTCCATTTCTGTAGCCCTGTGTTTTCATAAAGGCTCTGAACTGATCCACCTTTTCCTTTGTATCTCCTTCTTTCAGGTATGGAAACCGGAAGAGCCTGATGTAATTATGTAGTTTGTTGATTATTGAATCATTCTGAAGTAACTCATTGCTGAACTTTTCGAAAGTCTCATCCTTATCATTATAGTCCGGATGCGAAAAGGTATGATTCCCGATTTTGTGCCTTCGTTCGTCCCAGCACTTAAGCAAAAACTGCCCTTTTAAATCCGTTTTATTTGAACCATTTACAAAGAAAATAGCTTTAACGCCGGCATTATCCAAGTTGTCAAGAATCATTTTATTCCACTGTTCGAAAGTATAGCCAGGCATATCGGCGGTGTTACCATCGTCAAAAGTGAAGCTGATAAATGGCTGTGCGCATATGTGGAAGACGAAACCGGCCACGAAAAGAAAAATCAGATTGAATCGTTTCATAATACCGTTTATCGCCTTGCCGGCTGCGCATACATCAGCACATCCTCAGCGGTGATCTTCTGATCGCAAAGAATAACAAGTCTTTCAACAACATTCCTGAGTTCGCGGATATTGCCAGTCCATTTTATCTTTTTTAACGCTTCGAGAGCTTCATCCGTAAACTGAATCGGTGGCCTGCCG
>CAIWMA010000091.1 GCA_903913645.1 uncultured Bacteroidales bacterium
ATCCAGTAATTCCGGGTTTTTAACAATCTTTTTCAGGTAACGGAACAGCATGCCACCGTGTGAAGCATCCACAACCCGGTGATCGAGGGCAGCACCAAGGGACAAAATGGTGCGTGGTAAAATCTCTTCGCCAACCACTGCTGGTTTCCGGTTTACTCCGCCAAGTACGAGTACAAACGATACATTCGATGAAGGGAAAAGTGCCGGATAACCCATATCGAGTCCTACGCTCCCAATATTTGAGACCACAAACGAGCCAAAACTATTTGCTGATAGGCCAAGAGACGGGAAAGAAAATCCCAGGTCGGCAGTTATGGTTTTCAGAAAACGAAAAACCCAACCTCTCAACGGCCATGGAATACCAGCAAGTTTGTCCTTTATCTGCATGGTTGTATTCCCTGAACCCTGGCGCGAGCTTTTGACTTCATCGTTTAATATTTTTATTACCTCTTCAAGTGTGAGTTTATCGGCATCCTTTATCAATACAGAACCCATTTTCGACTCGCGGAGTAATACGCTTACCATCACATCAATATGATCGCGCATTTTAACATTTCCACGTTTGATATAGGTATTTAATTCGGGGACTTCCTTCCTGAGAGCACGGGCAGCGGCAAGTATAAAAATATGAGTAAGCGTGGCTTTAATACCAATCTTACGCTTTTCAGCAATGTATGCTTCAAGATCGGTGATATCAATTTCAACGGATCCGAAAATTTTTGAATCGGTAGGCCTGCGATAGATGGATGATGCTACCTTACGCCATGTGGTATTGAGTTCTTCAGCTGTTTTCATTTTGTAAAAATAGATGATTTTTGAGATTCACAGGTTGCTTAAATATTGGGGACATTTGATCAGCTCTTTTTCTTATCACGGAGGCATGGAGTGCACAAAGGATCACGGATATTTTGTGTATTTTGCTAGTGTTTTCTATAATCCTGTTAAGCAAGGACCTGAAAGGAATATTTATTCCATTCTGTGTTTCTAAGTGACTTCTTTGCCTCTGTGTTTCCTTTTCCATTTCATAATAAATCCAACAGGTTTTAAATATTTCGATAATTTTAAACTACATATGCCAATCATTCTATATCTTTGAATAAATAAGCTCTATTAACCATGAACATACCTTTTTACAGAAAGATAGTTATCTTCCTGTTTATACCCCTGCTTTTAACGGCAATTAATTCATGCGAACCACTTGCAACCAGCTTCGCTGATGTGGAAGATGCCGTTATGTATACTAAAAGTGCGAAAGTAACAGCCCCTCTTCCCGATTCCACCATCACAGTAATGACCTGGAATATACGTTTTGGCATCAGGCGCCAATCCTGGTTTGGTGATGCATGCGGTGATAATACTGTTTTCACAAAGGATGAGGTTATTCCCGGTTTAGAGGGAATAGTTTCAAGGATTAAGGAAGTAAAACCGGATATTCTTTTCCTGCAGGAATGCGATATTAAATCAAACCGTACGGCATATATCAATGAACTTCAGTATATACTGGATAATACCTATTTTAATTACGCAGCTTACGTTTCGGAATGGAAATCGGAATTTATTCCCAGCGATGGGCTTGGCCGCATGGAAATGGGACTGGTGATTCTTTCACCATGGCCTATTACCGATGCCAAACGCATTAACCTTGCCACCCGAACCGATCAGGCTGGGATAGTGAATTATTTCTACCTCCACTCATGCATAGTTACAGGCAATATAAAGATTCCCGGATTCAAAGAAATTCCATTGCTCAATATTCATGCTTCAGCTTTTGCAACTGATGATACCAAACAGAAGCATTTCGAGGAATTTAAAGCTGAAATGGACAAACTGGATGCTGCCGGTAAATATTTTATTGCCGGAGGCGACCTGAATGAACTTCCTCCCGGAAGCGATTCGACTGATTATTGTTACGAAGATATGTGTCCCGGCGAATCGTTTCACCAACCCGGCGACGATCCGCAACACAAGGCAGGCAGCGATTACACCAAAGAGAACACCTGGTTGCAACCCATTTATAATACGTATAAATGTGCCGTTCCACTCAATGTTTACCTGGCAAACCAATCAGCCTATTTTACGCATACTACACGCCCTGAGCATACATGGGACCGCACCCTCGATTACTTGTTTACCAATAATCGCTGGCGTGCAGGATCTACCATAACTCACCAGGCATTTTTGAGCAATTCGGATCATGCACCGGTGAGCTCGGAGTTTGTTTTGGTTAAGGAGTAGTTCCATCATAGTCAGTCATTAAGCAATTCTAAAAACAATCAAAATGCTTAAAAAATCAATATTGTTTTTTATATTCTTGAATATTGCTAAAGTGCTTTGTGCACAGAACGATACAGCAAAATTAGTTCAACTTCCTAGTAATTTGGGGGATCATACTCCAGCTGCAGAGAATTTAATAACCCTACAGCATGCTCAAAACGAAAAAATTCCGATTGTACCTCTTTCAGGTAAATTTGGCGATCTTATTCTCACTTCTGAAAACTTAATGTTGATAAAAAAGTGGAGTTATAGTACTGCCTACCTGATGCCGGCAGGAAAATGGGAAACCGGCATTTTTCAGCCTTTCAGGTATGGTATTAATCAAAAGATGGAAGTCTTCACCAATGTGCTGATGCTGCCTTTGATTCCGGAAGCAGGCGTAAAATTAGCCTGGAGAACTAAAGATGATTTTGTTCTTGCCAGCGAACATTGTTTAAGTATTCCTACTCCATTTCTGAATATGATAAGTCGCGGTGGAATAGGGGGACTTATTTCACCTGAATATGATTATTCATTAATTCTGTCGGTTAGTAATTCTATAATAGTTTCGAGGCAAATAGCCCCGAAGTTGCTGGCTTCAGCAAAAGCAGGATTTGCATTTGCACTCCGCGGTGAAAAACCCGATCCTCAATCGACTATTGACCTGCCTGTTTTTTATCCCCGAATGGCACATTATTACGATGGAGCCTCAATACGGTTAGGCGCCGCTGTTAAAGGAAGCTTTGGCACAAAATGGTTTTACGAAGAAGGTGTGCAGGCATTTATTATTACTCGTCCTGAAAACAATTTCTTTTTCGAAAATACCGGGACCATCATGTGGGCCTTGGGCAAATCCTTGCGGATAAGGGGAGGGTACATACTAGCCTATGGCAAATATCCTTATATAACGCCCAAATGGCAGATGTGGCCAACATTGGATTTGGTGTTCGGGAGTAAATAGATTTGAAATGCACTCAATCCTTCTGTAAAAGTTGTTTGTGGTTGACTTCTTCCATCAAACAATTCCTTCACTAACGTTGTTGTTTTATGTTATTCACTGGTATTCAGTGAATAATGACTGTGCCCTATTTATTTTGACACCATAAAATACATGCTCGAAAACAGAGTGAACAAAGAGATTCTGAAGGAACGACTTCAAAATGAAAACTTTACACGAAAAACTCTTTCCTTTTACCGTTACGTAGCCATCGAAA
>CAIWMA010000092.1 GCA_903913645.1 uncultured Bacteroidales bacterium
ACGAGGTAGTTTCAAGTTTCAAACAGGAACTGACCTATATAGAAAAAATCAAAGCCGTAAAAACCGAAGATGTGAAGCGTATTGCGAATAAATACCTTAGCGGTGAGCCTTCAGAAGTTATTCTAAGACCAAAAGCCAGGTAAATTTCTGCGTTCTAACAACTGCCCTCAGTATATATATATATATATATTACTTTTGGCTGAACCTGCCGGCTTCCCGGTTCCCATGAACTTAGTTATATAGAACTGAGGCGACTGAAGAGACTTTCCAAATTCACCAATCGTGGAATAAAAAGACAAATACTCAATAAAACCTTGTAAATCCTTTGAACCCCCCTTCTAAAATCCTAAATAGGGTGTTATTACCAAGTCAAGATGTTAATTAACTACTACATCAAAATGTTAATGTTTTTTGCTAAAAAAGAGCATATTGCCTCTTTTTTAAGAGGCATTCGGTTTCTTTTTCCAGGATCGTGAATCTATTGGTCTTTGCAAGTTTTGAGTGAAATACTATCTTGCCCTTGTACAGGATATAAATACTGTTTTTTTCGGTACGGCAGACAGTAACTTTAGACTTTGCAAAAGATATTTTGGTCTTCGACGGATAAATTTGGAATGTTTGCCCCAGATAACTAATAGTGTTATCGTTGTTAACAATGCGGTCTTTTTTTTCAGAAAAAATAATATCCAGGTTTACGGATGGGTCAAGAGGCTTGAAAGCGCTTTCAACACCGACAGTGAGTGCGAATCTTTTGTTGTAATCAGGGATAAAAGTTTTTATCAAGAAAGAGTTAGCGGACTCATAGTCAGTGATATTGCTCAGTCGCAGTTCTTTGATAAGTCTGTCTTGAAGAGTTCTAAAGCATCTTTCTATTCTGCCTTTCGCTTGAGGAGAATTTGCGTTGATCATTCTGCTTCCAATAGATTCAAGGGCGTATTGAATCTGAGTATTATCCATCTCGGGACTAACAGTGTTATGGATACCTTCATATCTTGTAGTTACGAAGTGAGAGGCTTTATCAACATAAATGGCAAAGAAAACACCTTTTAGCTCTATGATTTTACGAATTACTGCCATATTGTTGAAAAGGTTGTCAGAAGGAAAGAATTTCGCAAAGATAATTTCGCTGGTAGCATCATCAACAGCGCAAATTAGTACCCACTTGTCTTTGACGGCCGGAATCCAATAGTGGATTGAAGAATCCATTTGAACCAACATGCCGGTCTTTGGCATTCTTCTTCTGCGCCTATGAACAACTTTTTTCTTTTTGGGAGTATGGAGCCCGTTTTGAATGAGGATTTGCCGTATTGTTTCGTAAGACAGAAAAATGTTGTGTATATCGTTAAGCTTGTCTCTGAAGTGGCAAAAGTTTAAATCGTAATATTTGGTAGAGTAAAGTTCTGTAATGATATTTTTAAGATCTTCCGGTGTTTTTCTGGAGGATGGAATAGATGGACGGAGTAAAGAATCTACCCCATTTTCTCGAGCAGCTTTCTTTAAACGAGATACATGGACCGTCGAATATCCCAGCATTACGCTGGCCTGAACGCCGCTTATTTTATCGTTCATAAGCATTTTTATTACTGACAGTTTATTAAGTTCTTTCATAGTTGGACAGACCTTTGCCATGGGAAAACTCCTTTTAGGCTATTATATCCTTAAGGAATCTCCCTTTGGCGCTTATTAACATTTTCACTTAGTAATTAGTATTAACATCTTGTTATTGTAACCACA
>CAIWMA010000093.1 GCA_903913645.1 uncultured Bacteroidales bacterium
ATTTCAACAATTATTTTTATGTTATATTTTGGTTGATACTCATGATATCAATGCTTACAGAGAATACAATTGAAAAACAGGAAGGTGTTACTTATTTCGTATTATTCACAGCAATTATGATTCTGGGAAGAGAAAAGGCAGAAATAACAGAGCAATTATTCAACTGATCTACCGCAATTTAAAACCCGGTATTCGCCATTACCAGCTAAATTCCTGCTATTCTGGTTCAAATTCAAAATATTTTAAACAAATATCAACTGATTCCTAATAATTTTCAAGTACATTTATACCCTATTTTATTTTACTATGATAACACATAAGTTAACTGTAGCATACACTGAGGCTTCCCAACTATCACAACTCGAAGATGAAGACATTAAATTACTGAAAGAAGCCTGGGAAGCATGCGATTCAGCTTATGCGCCTTATTCACAGTTTCATGTAGGTGCTGCGGTGAGACTGGCAAATGATCTGATTTTCAAAGGAAACAACCAGGAAAATGCAGCATATCCTTCGGGAATTTGTGCCGAAAGGGTTGCCGTTTTTTCAGCTTCCGCTACAAACCCCGGTGTTCAGATTAAAACTATAGCCGTGGTTGCCAAGACTAAAATATTTAACCTTGCAGTTCCTGTGACACCTTGCGGAGCTTGCAGGCAGGTAATTGCCGAATATGAAACGTTAGCAGGAAAGCCAATCCGGATCATACTCCAGGGAAATTCGGAAAAAATATGGATCATAGATGGGATTGCAAACCTCTTACCTTTGATGTTTCACGGCGGGGATCTGAAGAAGTAGCGAAGTTAATGGTTAATAGAAATTCGTTATAGGAAACCCTATCAAATCACAATCTTAAATCAGTCAATACAAAATCAACTTTTTTATGAAAAAAATTCTCATACTCGGTATTGCAATACTTACGCTGCTTTCGATGAAGAACGACAAACCTGCCTACCGGTTGTTTGAGCAAAACGGGAATAAAACTTCCTATAAGGACATGTTGAAAGATGCCTCAGAAGCTGATATCGTATTTTTTGGTGAATTACACGATAACCCGATTTGCCATTGGCTTGAATATGAACTTACTGCCGATTTATATGCTGAAAGAGGTAAAAATTTGATTTTGGGTGCCGAAATGTTTGAAACGGACAACCAACTTATAGTAAATGAATACCTTGCAAAACTGATCAAGGATAAAAATTTCGAAACAGAAGCACGTCTCTGGCCGAATTATAAAACCGATTACAAACGACTCCTGGATTTTGCACGTGACAGCAGCCTGGCCTTTATTGCTACCAATATTCCACGCCGCTACGCATCAATGGTTAACGCAACTGGTTTTGATGCGCTCAATACGCTTGATAAGAATGCATACCAGTTTATAGCTCCGTTACCTATAAAATATGATTCAACACTCAGTTGTTATGCTGATATGTACAAAATGATGGGTGATTCGCCTACCCATGCTACCCGCAATATCGCCTGTGCTCAGGCTACAAAAGATGCAACCATGGCGCATTTTATTTTACAGAACTTCACAAAAGGAAAGACATTCCTGCATTTTAACGGGAGCTACCACAGTGATAAGTTTCAAAGTATTCTGTGGTACCTGAAGCAGGCAGATCCAAGCCTTAAAATCGTAACGATTTCATCGGTGGAACAAAAAGATCTGGATGCACTTGATAAAGAATCGGAAGGATTGGCCAATTTCATTATTGCCATTCCGGAAACAATGTCGAAAACGAAGTAATCAGTATTGATTAAACGAAAGTAAACATCAGGTTTACAAAAAAATTCCAGACGGTAACAATGCCAATGGCAAATAGTTTAGACATATAAAAATTGTGGTTCCGTTTAGTAACAAGAAACCATATTACCATTGTATTCATTCCCAGTCCTACAACAGAAAAGAAAAGAAATCTCGAATATTCAATAGCCAGTTCAGGATTGTTGCTGTGGAATGTCCACCAGCGGTTTAAGAAATAATTGGAGGTAGCAGCAAATGTGAAGCCAATAGCGTTGGCAACATATTTTTGTATCCGTGCTTTTTCCTTACTCAGCCAGGTAAATCCAAAATCAACAAAAACGCCTGTAGCTCCGACCGCTCCGAACTTCATGAATTTAATTAGTACATCCCCGGTAAAATACTGCAACATAGGCTGCAAAGATATAGAAAAAATATCTGAGAGTAAAATATGCTGCAAAAACAGGAATAGATTGCCTGGTTCAGGAAGGCAAAATCCACTTATCAGAACTGAACTATAAGTATTTGCTTTATTTCATTCCTGATAATTTCAACACTTGCAACCTGCCCGGGTTTCAGTTTCCCCAGCCTTGCCATATAATCATATATATTGGTAACGGGTTGCCCTTCGATAGAAATAACGCGATCGCCTTTAATGATACCGGCTTTATCAGCCGGGCCGCCTTTGCGCACACCATCAACCCTGAGCCCGTTATTATCATTTGAAACCATATCGGGTACAATCCCAAGTGTTACTTTCAGATTTCTACCATATCGTGCGCCTTGTTTTGCACCGGCTTCATGAAATGTTAACCTGCTTCCTCCTGAAACCTGGATTGCCAGGTCGTAAACCATATTCAGCACAGCAACTTCGCCGGGATAATTGATCTTATCCGCATCATCTGTTGGTGTATGATAATCATCGTGTGCACCTGTAGTAAAATAAAACACAGGAATATTTTCACTGTAAAATGATGCATGATCTGATGGTCCGTACCCATCCGTTGAATGAGTAATTTTGTATGGGCGGTTAACTTCCAGAATTTTGAGTAGTGAATCTGTTTCCAGAGAAGTACCGGTTCCACCAACGCTGATGGTATTAGTCTCGGGATTTAGCCTGCCTATCATATCCATATTGATCATGGCGTTTACCTTTTTAAGATCAACCGGTGGTTTGTTTACAAATTCCTTTGATCCGAGTAAACCCATTTCTTCACCTGTAAATGCAACAAAAACAAAGCTACGTTTCAGCTTACTGTGATTCTCCGAAAGTTTCTGTGCCAGTTCAATAACACCTGCAGTTCCCGAGGCATTATCATCGGCACCATTATGAATTGCAGGCACATCAGGAGCACGAGAGCCGCTGCCTTCACCACCCATTCCCAGGTGGTCGAAATGCGCTCCTACGATGATATATTCATTTTTAAGAACCGGATCGGTTCCTTCGAGAAAACCGACAACATTCTGAGCTGTAACTCTTGTTTTAACCACATCGGCAGTTGCTGTCACCTTTGATTCAAGGTAAATCGAAACTGGTTTATGATTTTCTTTCATCTCAGTTTCGAGCGAAGCTATAGTATAGTTCATCGATGCCAGCAACTTGTCGGCAAGCGCCCTGGTAATGCTGAATACCGGCATACCGGCATCCGAAGGAGATTTGTCGTATTGCATATGCATGATTACATCCGATTTTTCCATATCGGAAGGAGAAACCAGCAATACTCCGATTGCACCTTTATCTTTAGCAGTAAGCACTTTGCCTCTTTCCTGTTCATAGGCAAGGAATGCACTGTTTGCCTTATCAGGTTCCGGATCACCACGCAGTATGATGGCCCACTTGCCTTTTACATCAATGTTGTTAAAATCATTCCATTTGAGAGAATCCAGATTAAGGTCAAACCCGTATCCGGCAAAAACTACAGGGGCAGTAATTGTTGCCGACGCAGAAAATGAGAGTGGCGTGAAATCCACACCTTGCTTTGCCGAAAAGCCATCGAACGAAATCGCGTTATTATTTCCTGCTTTAACATCAGCAACTATTTCGAACTTTTGTAAGCCGTTTTCAAACATCAGCTTAAGTCCAGCCTTTTTAAAGCAGTCGCTGATGTAAGCAGAGGCTACAGCATCCTCGGGAGTGCCGGGCTTGCGTCCTTTCAGCGAGTCAGAAGCTAGGAAGCCAATCTGCTTTTGTAAATCGATTGTGGTGATTTCAGGGCTGTATTGAGCGAATATTGCCTTTGAAGAAAACAAAATTGCCAAAAGTAGTATTGAGCCGGTAATTCTTTTCATTGTTGCGATTTTAATATTTGGAAAAGCAAACTTATTCAATCTTTCGCAATTCTTAACCTGGTTTGAATGGATTTTTCGGAATTCCGATCTTAATTCAGGATATGTTTCATGGATACAACATTTTCAAAAACCGCTTTACTCAAAAACCTTAGAATGGAATGATATACGATAGCACAAAATAGTATCAATCTGTGTTATAACTTCTGATATTCGAACGAAGGATATCCCTTTTTGAGCCTGCTATTTAAAAATTTATAAAAATCCTTAAAACGAAATTTGTAGTAAAATCCTTTGGTATCACGGATTACATAGATAATCTTTGAATTCACCTTATAGGAGCCATCATCAAAATTGTATTTTTTCCAATCGTATCCAATTCCATCAGCTTTAGCTGAAAAAACCATGGATTGGGCTTTTTCAAAGTTAATATTATCGAAAGAAGTCACTGAATCTACAGCAACCATAACCAACGAAGGATTCAATATTACACCTGTTAGCAGGTAAGGATAAGGAATACCAGTATCAGTAAACAAAAGAGTAGTGTACTGGCTGAACAACAAATCCCAGCTCGATTTTAAGGGTTCAGAAACAACTGTTGTGGGATTACTGATTGAGAAAAGCACATGATTTACATCGCTTTTTTTAGAAATTGAAAACGACTGCGGATTTGTGCCATTAAAAGCAGCAAGACGGAAATAGTATGTGCCGTTTTTGAGGCTATCAACAACCAACTGTTTAAATCCCCGTGAAATGCCTTTCGCATCAACTCCACGATCGATTAACAATACCCTGTTTGTACCCAATGTATCATTCCCTTCTACCGTAAACCAATTCCCGATTACAAGTGAATCGGCACTTCCGTCGGATGGATTAAACAACCATTTTGCTCCAGTTGTATCTGCCGGAGTGCCAAAAACATGGCCATCCAAATATGTCGATTTCATAAAACAACTGCTGTTCAGTATTACGCGCCAGCCAGAAGGAGAGCTTTCAAATCCAAGATCCCAGATGCTCCTGATGTTTGAGCCGGCAATTGCACTATCATACAGATTGTAATAGATCTGGTACTGATAGTTATCGGTGAGGGCAACCGTGTCGGTAATAAAATTGCCTGGTACATGTGCTGTAATTGTTTCATCTTCTTTAAAGCATGACGAAAACATCAACGTCATTGAAACAAGTATCAGGCTCTGGAACAGTCGTAACATTATATTTTCTTAAAGTTATAAGTAAGTTTTACAAAAGCTGTGCGTCCCCAGGCTACACGCGATGACCCGTCACCACCTCCGCTATGAGCACCACTGTTAACAATTGAGGAAGTGACGTCTCTGACATTAAGGAGATTCTTCCCTCCAACGGTTAAAGAAAACCTGTTCTGCATAAAACTTTGCATTAAACTGATGTCGAG
>CAIWMA010000094.1 GCA_903913645.1 uncultured Bacteroidales bacterium
CATTAACGGAATTCATTTTTCAGTGATTCTCTATCCAATCAAACTGTTTTGCACTGTAATCACAAAATCTTCTCTGGTTGGTTGTGAAATATTTTCCTTTGCTATAAGTGCAAGCGAATGTTGAATTATTTTTTTGAATTGTGAAAATGCAGATGGCTTGCGAATGAAATATTGTGCCCCGTTTTGGTAAAGCTGGTTCACAACCTCCTGCTCAAGGGAGGTAGAGAAAATGATTACAGGAAGTTGATTCAGTTTTTTGCTCAGCTTTATTTCTGATAAACATTCAAAGCCGTTTTTGCGCGGCATATTGAGGTCGAGAAAAAGGACATCAGGCGATTCGATTGTTTCATTAAAGAGTAGTTGCATAAGTTGTTCCCCATCATGCATCACCGTAAGGTGCGTGGATAGCAGCAATTCGTCTAATGCTTTTTTAAAAAAAATACAATCATCAGTATCGTCATCTGCAAGCAGAATGTTCAGTTGCTTTATTTTCATGCTAAAGAGATTTTTTAGCTGATTGGTTGAAAGTATTTTTACTGATGCTATGGGATTCGCTTATCAGCCACTCTTTGAATTACCTGGTAAATGAACTCTTTGAGTTGCACCAAACTTTCGGACTTGCGAATAAAATCCTGCGCTCCGATTTTCATGAGCCTGTTTATCATGTCTTCCTCATAATTAATATCCCGAGGGTAAGAAGTCGAAAACATTACCACGGGAAGATCTTTAAGCTTATCATCTTCTTTTATCTCAACTAAACTTTCAAACCCGCTTTTACGGGGCATATTCAGATCAAGGAAAAGAACATCAGGCAGAAGTTCTGAGTTTTTATAAAGGTATTCCATCAGTTGTTCTCCGTCATTAACAGTTGTAAGATGTGTGGGAATAGGTATTTCCTTCAACGCCTTATCAAAAAAGTCACGGTCATCCTGATCATCCTCTGCAAGCAGTATATTCAATTGTTTTGAATTCATTCTTAAAATTTCGGCAAATTAGTAAACTAGAGTCTCTGAAAACCTACATTATAAATTGCAGAGTCACGAAAATTGACTGGTTTGGTGATGGAATGTATGTATCAGACAAAAAAAAGTGACATCGCATATAAAGTTAGCTTAGCCTGCGAAGAAATGCATTTAAATTATCTATAAGTTACATAATTTTAGAAAATAGTTACATAATTCACACATTTAGCTCATTTCTTGTCTGCTGGTAGCTTGAAACCCTTTCTTGAAATTGTATAGTACACTTTCGATAATCAACCTTTGCTGGCGCGCATCACCCGACGCGTGATGGAGTATATAAATTAACGCATATTCAACATTTCCACTTTAATCCATTCAACAATTGTGAAGTTTACAAAATAAATCTTATCACCATCAACAGTTTTGCATTTGTCGAACATTTGATGCAAGATAATGAAAATAATTTTGCAAAAGCAAATTTTACCGACACGCGTCGGGAGACGCGCGCCAACGAATGAGACGCGCGCCAGCGGAGGTAAATGTTACCGAAACGCGTCAGGAGATGCCCGGCTATCGGATGAGACGCGCGCCAGCCTGAGGTAATTATTTTTATACATTGTTATAACACGTTTTTTTATATATCCATTCCATAATTCCACTTTTCAATCCCTTTATTCTCCAGCTTTTGTTTTGTATCGTCATCAATCCAAAAGAATAGATTTGTATATTTTACAGTCGTTGAATTTTCCAGAAAATCTATTGCTTGCCTGAATAATTCCGCCCGGAATGCTGCTTTAAAGTTCTCAGGAAAAAACAACAGGAAAGTTTCTAAATTAGAAAGCTGGTTTAAATTAGTTATGTCTGTTAGTCTGCTGTTATTGTCAATCTGTATTCGTTTTAAATTTGTCAAACCGGATAAGTCGGGTAGTTTTTCCATTTCCGACATTCCTTCGAAATAAAGTGAATTCAAATTATCCATTGTTTTTAGAAAATCATAATCCGGGATTTGTCTTGTTCTGCTAATTTCAAGTGTCTTTAAACTTTTTATATTAGAAATCGCATCAAGATTTTTGTAACTCCCAAAAAACAAACGCAATTGTTTAAGATTTTTAAGATTGACTATTAAATCAAGATTATTCATTTTTACACCACGAAAAGTCAGTCGTTCAAGTTTTGAAAGTTCCGAAGCATTTTCAAGTCCCTTTTTCATTCCGTCAATGCAAAGTGTAGTTAGATTTTTAAATTCTTTAATGAAACTTAAATCAACAGCCGTCGATTTTGTTTCACCAATTCCCAAATCAGTTAATTCTCTGTTTTGTAGTAAAGGCGAATAGTCGATCGTATTAAAAGATGAAATATCAAAGTTTCGTAAAGCAGGTAAAAGGGAATAAAAGTCGAAGTTAACCTGCTTGTACCAAACTAATCGCAAACCAATAGTAGGATAATTTTGATAGAATTCATTCAATGTTTTCCATGTCCTGTTATTTGGTTTGTCAAATTGAAAAAACTGGAGAGAATGAATATCCTTTTCCTTTATTAATTTCGGAATATCTGAAGGTTTCAGGTTATCATAAATATTAATGTTGCCATTAAAATTTCCCCACTTCACTTTTTTGCTAAATATTCCCATTCTGTTAGCTTGTTAAGTCTACGCCAAATGCGTTACAAATTCCAGTGCTTAAATAAAGCTACCTGTTATATATTCAAAACTTATTTGTTTTCAAATATACTTATTATTTCAGTTACTTTAATTGTGCCGGCACGAGACGGGAGACGTACACCAGCAGGAGTATGCCACCATACGAAAGGATTACCTGCGATGAGAAAAGTTCGAGCGGTAGCGGGGAGTAGATTATACCACCACACGAAAGGATTCGTGCGGTAGCGGGGTAGCGGGGGCTAATTTATTTTTTGTGTTGTAAACCAATTCATCATTTGTGTAGTCGTTGTTTGTTCGCTTGTTGTATCCTTCAATAAGTTTTCGTAAGTCATTTTTTTTATGTCAAGGCAATATTGAATAAGCAGGCGATAATGAAAATATTCTCTTGATGAAAGAGTGCTGTCGGCAAAACTAATCCCCCATTCATCTTTATTTTTTCTTATTACTTCGTTTAGTCGTTCAATATTTTTAGCAAGGTCTATTTGGTCAGAGGCTCGTCTTGAAACATATTCTGGATAACCTTCCCACTTCCATAGTGGCTGATGAGCAATAGGATTTGATTTCCAAAATCCAAATTTGTTAAACACAAAGCAATGAGTTTCTTCGTGTGCAAGTAGTTGTGTTAAATTCCATCTGCAATCATTTACTTGAACATAATTATCTTTGATGTTTACAGTGCCACATAATGCAACTTTGTTGGATGTAAAGCCCAGGGCAAATGCTCGTCCAAGAAACACTTGCAATAATGATGGGTAGAGAGAACCATCATTCATACAAATGTCAAATTTTATGTTCACATCATAGAATTGACTTGTCTTTAAAATTTCTGTTGCATTGTCAAGCCGTAATTTTAATTCTTTATCAAGCGGTTTGTCGTGATAAACTGTAAAGTTTCCCAGCAATGTTTTGTTTGCATACATCAGTGATGGTTTCAAAACAATAGCTACTAAAAGTCCAAGTAACAGAACCGCTACTACCGAAATTCTTATTGTCCATTTAAATATTTTTCGTTTCATGATTATTGTTTGTCAAAGTTAGTTTTTTGCCCTCGCTGGCGCGGATTTGCAATGATAAGTGTTCGAAACATTGAAAAACTAAAGTAATAGAATTTAAAATTATAAATTTTAGCAATAAATATATCCGATTTTTATGATTTCAAATCGCTTTTCACTCGTCCATCGCAGGTTTCGAACACTTGTGGTCGCAGATCAGCGCCAAGAGAGAGGTTTACACACCACGCGAAAGGATTTGTACAGTAGCAAGCTTTGTTAATTTTCAGGCTTGTCTTTTCTCAGGTAAAGTATAATAGTTGTTAAAGCAACTCCGAAATTCATACCAGATACAAAAATTAACCAGAATCCGGCACTACTTGGTTTTAAGCAACGTTCTATATTGAAATAAAGAGTAAATAGTATAATAGCGAAAGCAAGGCTAATTATAACTCTTTTTAGGAAATGTTGTTTTTCATTTTTCATACTTTCATTTTTATGGTTAGAAAATTGATTGCTTTTGTTTTATTACTACATCTCTTTGGCAGGCGGGGCTTTTAAATATGCCATGATAATATTCTTTTAATCCTTTACTATTTTTTTTGCAATAATTCCATGAGGGCTTTGGATTTTCAAAAGATAAAGCCCGCTTTTCAGGTCATCAATTTGCATCTCAGTTTTTTCAGATTGTAAGATTATACTTTTTATTAAAAGACCTTTAATATTAAATATCTCCGCTGTTAAATTTCTGTAATCAGAACAAGTTATAAATAATAGTTCGTTAGCAGGGTTTGGAAATACGGAAACGGAGACACTTAAATCATAAGGATCAAAGACAGAAGTAATTTCACTCTTCTTATGGGCAATATACAAATCATTTGAATTCCATAAATTTTTATCGGATCGAACAAAAACAACCCATTCCATTTCATTCGACATTGAAGGCTGTGAATTGTACATCGAAGTATCATTAATACCTTTTATTTGTTGTAATGTTGCAACTGAAAAAGTATCCGCTGGAGTTGCTCTTGTCAATTGATACAGTGAAGGTTTCGAATTATTATAAGAAACACCCAATAAATAGGTAAGACCATTTTTTGAAAGCTGACCCGGACCAAATTTATATCCGGGAGGCGCTTGAAATGCTCTGACATAATTGAATGAAATAGGTGAAGATCTTGAATATTGAATGATACTATCTTTAGCCGTATAAGAAAAAAGCTCATCCTGCGCATGATTCAGAGAGACACCAGTTATAAAAGGAACAGAAATTCCTGCTAAATTTATTGTGTCACGTGCACCAAATGCATCACCCGCATTGTTCCGGTGTGCATAATATAAAGGATAAGTATTCGGATTTAATAGCGCATTTTGGACTATATAATAAATATCCAATTCATCATCCGACAACCAACAGGACAACGGATATTCTCCTGGAATAATAGTTACAGGTACTAAAGAAGGAAAATTGAAATAACTGTTTGTATTGGTTCTTTTTGTGAATGCAAATTTGCTTTGTTGAGTGTAATATAAATTTAGTCCGTCCGGTGAAATCCAGGGATATCCTTCACCGGAATTAAGACTGTTAATTTCTGTTAAGGCCCTTACATTTTCATATTCGTAAGTTGACAGAATACTTATTTGATTGTAGGGAACAATGGCCTGTTTACCATCGTTCTGAAGCGGAACTCCATTGTGATCGGCTGGTAGATGCACTGGATTCTGTGCATTTACTGACATTGATAACAATACAACTGCGGAAAGTATTAATTTTTTCATATCAGGTATGAATTAATGTTTACTAAGTTGGAATTGCATATTTGTTTAAAAAACAAATTGATTCGTCGTTCAGCGGGGGAGTTATATGACCACGCGAAAGGATTCGCGGTATCGGGGGATTTCTAGAACCACGCGAAGGGATTCGCGCGGTAGCGGGGAAGTTTACAAAATAAACCTTATCACCACCAACTGTTTTGCATTTGTCGAACATTTGATGCAAGATAATTAAAATTAGTATACAAAAGCAAATTTTACCGGCACGCGTCGGGAGACGCGCGCCAGCGGATGGTGTTCTGGAAGTAGTTCATCGCTATTGAATCCGGTTAATAGTATAAACCTTAAGGAATATAGTAAATAGCAAATATAGGGTACTTATATATATGTTTCCATTCTGGTAATTAATTTATTTAAGTGCACAAAAAAAGTCCCTGAAACAGCTTCAGGGACTTTAAAAAAAAGAAACTCAGAATTCACTAACGAGTTACAATAAAGCTTTTGCTATCCTTAGCTTTTCCTGATTGCATTACACAAGTATACATTCCGTTAGCCAGGTTTTTAGTATTGAAGTTGATTTTGTATGTACCCGGAGTTGTTTGACCACTAAAAATGGTCTCAATATATTGCCCGTTCGAAGAAAACACTTCAACTTTTATTCTTCCCGCTTCTTTTACTTGTAATCCAACATGTGCTTCTACCCCAGCAGGATTAGGATAAACAGCATCCAAATGAGAAGCTGCAGGAATTTTCTCACCAGTTTCGCTTATTTCTGTAGCCAGAATACCGTGAGGACCGGGAAGAGTCGGCGTTATTCCGTGACAAACTGAACATTTAGCCAATGTACCGGCCCAGCCCTGAATAGCGATGTTCTGTACATTATCATTAGCCTGTTCCGATGGTAATATAGCATGAGGCGATCCGTGACATGCCGAGCAATAAAGATTACCATGCCCGCGTGACTGGCGGTATAATTTATTAGTTTCGGGTGCATAGTTACTTCCATGGCAGGAAGCTTCGCCGCAGGAAGGTTCCTGAAGCCATGGTTTTCTTCCGTTCGAAATAGTCTGAGCAACATTTGAAACACTCCCGTGACAATCCTGGCAAGTCATTCCTTTAGCATGCATTACGTCTCGTAAACATTGTGTGTTTGGCCCGGGATGGCACTTGTAACAATCATTCGTTTTACTGCCATGTTTTTCGTGTATTACTTGAGAAAAAGAAGGAATACCAGATACTCCCGGAGCTCCCAAGGCATTATCAGAGTGGCAATTCGCACATTTAATAGGTTTAACATTCGGATTAAAACCTGTCATTTGCTCATGAGCATTTAAAATTGCCTGTTCGCTGTTATGGCAACCTGAACTAACACAATTAATTTCATTGGAAACAGGGATAACCGGCTGGGTCTGGGCAAGCAGGGTACCACTACCATCTTTCACTTTTATCAAACCAAGCTGGAAAGGCGATTCAGTAACCAGGTTGTTATCCTGATAAGGAGTAAGAGGAATTCCATCCTGAAAATACTCATTCGTCCCCAGAGCCATGGTTCCTGTTAATCCGGCACCGGTAAGCCCGATATTTGCCAAAGTAACACCAAATAATCCCAGCGAATATGTCCAGAAATTTGTTTTACCAACTGAATATGTGTTACCGGGAATTTCATAAGTAACGGTAAGCCCAGTTGTAATCACCTGCGGATTGGTTGTAGCGCTGCCTCTTTTGATCACCTGTGCTTTGATGTTATTATAGGGGGGCAGGATCACCATATTCGAAAAATCCTTGTTGGCGCAATGCATTCCTAAGTCGTTCCAGCTTAGCACTACATATTCATCTGATGTTACAGAAGCCATTAACAGAGGTAATGCCAGTACCATCAGCAAAACGAATTTTGATCTTTGCTTTCTCATAATTAAAAGGGGTTAGATAGTAGGGTTAGATAAGTTAGAATTGGTAGAAATTATATATAACAAATTTAAGTATTTAAATATATGGCTTGCCATCAGGCAGACATAAATACGATAGCAAATAATATGATTTCAATCATGTTTATAATTGTGATATTTCCTCCACTGGCCCCACGCTGGCGCGGATTTGCAATCACAAGTGTTCGAAACCTGCGATGGACGAGTGAAAAGCGATTTGAAATCATAAAAATCGGATATATTTATTGCTAAAATTTATAATTTTAAATTCTATTACTTTAGTTTTTCAATGTTTCGAAC
>CAIWMA010000095.1 GCA_903913645.1 uncultured Bacteroidales bacterium
ATACATAATATACTCGCCATCGAAAGTCCACTCCAATGCGTCAGCATAGAGTACATTTTCAGTTTTAATTCCGGTTTGAGTTCCCGGATTATAAAGGCGAAAGTAAGCCCATTGCTTTTTCAGGTAACTGTAAACCCATATAGCCGAATCCTGCGCTGTAGTAACGGCAGCAAGAGAATTACCGTCTTTTGATACAGCGACATTTCCCCAAATTGTTTCAGATTCAAGAACTGTTTCCTGATAAGGTGCAGTTAAGCTGATTGCATGCATTGTTTTATCGCCGGCAATAAAAACGGCATTACTTCCATCATCCATAACGCTCGGGCGACTATTGACCAAAGTCTGTGACAAAGGAGTAAATTGCGAAGCGTCGGTTGTCGATTTGTACAATGTATTTGGATCTCCCGAATCTGTATTTACCAGCAAAATAAAATCACTGCCGGGATTTACAGGTAATTGTTCCTGAACGTTTGTAGCAGTCCCATCGGTAATACCAACCTGGTCGAAAGCATTCTTTGCTGCAGTTACTTCAGCTGAGCCGGCGCCATAAAGATCTTTTGCCGACTGAATTACGGTAAGCCTGAGATCAATAAACTGGGAGGAACGAGTGAGATAATTGAACAAAGCCCTGTAGAAAACCTTTTCTGCCTTTTCGCGGGTGACCTGCGTAGCAAACTTATAGTAAGCATAATTGGGAATTCCACTGTTAGTATGTACTCCTCCATTGTCGCCTGTGCCTTTATATATTTCATTCATGTTTGCGGGTTGCCATGCCGGAGAACTGATTCCTGAACCGCCATTATGAGGGTTCGACATATCGCGTAGTACATGAGTCGGGAAATCAGTTGCAGTGGATTTTACAACATCTTCCCCTATTGTCCAGTTGCTCCGATCGAGCATAGCGCCAGAGATATCAGCAAAACTTTCGTTCAGTGCACCCGATTGTCCCTGGTATTCGAGGTTAGCAGAATTCCCTACAACTGCATGACCAAGTTCGTGAGCGCCAACATCAAAGCCACCGGACAAAGGTTTAAACGTGGTTCCACCGTTTCCGAAAAAAGCTGCCGTTCCATTCCAGAAAGCATTTTCCATGCTGCTGCCGTCTTCATTTGTGATATTTATAATCAGGGGAATGTCGCAGCCTTTATTGTTGATTGAATTCCAGCCATGTGTAACTCTGTAGTATTCATAAGTAGCCGTAGCTGTATATTGAGCTGAGACAGCTTTTGCCGGCCAGGAAGAAATATTTGCAGATGTTACCAAAGATGCCGCAAAATTTGCACCGGTTGAGGTATTATTAGCATCATAGGTTGATATTATTCCACTGCCGGTTTGAGCAATATACATAGGCCGCGAAATATCGGCCATATAATAGGTGCCACTCCGGAGGTAAGCATGAAAACTCCGGCTCACCCCATTCAAATCAATCGCTGAAGCTGTAACATCTCCGTCACTCTGTGTGTTGTTATAAAAATGGATGATTTCACCTGTTGTTGCATCTACAAAATATTCCCAGCGCTCAACCAGGTTAGGACGAACCGTTAAATGCCAGGTAAGTCGTTCGGATTTTAATAAATCGTCTTTGTGATAAACTACCAGCTCATATTCCGGAGCGCTATACTTTAAAAAAGTTTTTTCTTCAGGAAGTAATTCACGAAACGTGGTTCGCGATTTGATATCGCTGATCGCCTGCTGGCTTGCAAATGGTTCAGCTATTACAGGAACAACCGAACTCAATGAAGGTGTAGGGTAACTGTTCCCATTGAAAAGGTCAATATTTCCGTTATGTTTATGAAGGTATACTTCGCCGCCATAAACCGGAATTCCCATGAATTTTTGAGCCAGTTTAATATGCTGCATCCCTATTTCGTCAAAATCGGATTTCACAATCTCGAACTCTGATGCAGGATCAGAAATACCCAGAACCTGCTGTAAGGCTGTAAGATATTCGGTACATTGCGCCTTTTCAGAAATCGCTTTCCCATATGATCTGGCTGAAGCAGGCAGGATTCCTTCAACAAAAACCAGCCGTCCCTTTCCGTTAAAGCCGGGATTCGAAAATACCTGATGGTCTAATTTCATCGTGCTGAAACTTGCCTGGTAAGGCTGAAATGTGCCTTGGGAAGGAGAAATTGCTTTTTTTGCCGTATTTAGTGGCTGGACTGCCTGCGGATTAGCGATTGTTGTGCCAGGTTGCTTTTTCTTGACAGAAAAAGGATTATTCTGTGCCTGAAGACAGGTTGCAGTACTTAGAAATATCAGTGCTAAAAGGAAGGTAGATACTTGTTTCATGATTCCAGAATTTATTTAACAATAGTATTCAATTGGTTGTAAAAATCTTTTATTTCGTTGGGGACAACTGTATTTGAATCACCCCATTTATATTCGGTTACCGTTCCAACAGCCTGGTATTTAATAAACCAGGTCATATTTCCCGGATGATCAAATGCTGGTTGAGTTAATTTTATTTTGCCAGCTTTCTCGAAAATTTCACGGGTTTGTTTTTTCCTGAGCTTTTTAACCAGTTGTTTTGTTTGGTCAGGATGAAGAGAGAAAAGGCTTCCATCTTCGCACAATTCATACGTGGTATAAATGCCTGTAAAGCCACCTCCATTCCCGAAAATCAATTTCTGTCCGGAAGGATCTTTTGTTACTTTGCCCGACGACGAACAAGAAACAAATAACGTAATCATAAAAAAGAAAAAGAGTATTCGGTTTGTCATACGCCATTTTATTTATTGGATTTCCAGATCAATATCAGACATTATAAACAATAAAACCCTGGAATCGTTTGTTCAGTAATCATTAAAACTTGCCAAGTATAAGCTTTCAGTAGATTTTAGGATATTTAAACTGTTACCCCGGAATTAGAAATATGTATTAGTCCACAGTTTATTAATGCAAATTTCGGACTCTTCAACTCGCAAATGTAGCTCAATAATTTTTCGAATAAAATCCCGTGAAAACATGATTTTATTCGAAAACTTTGCGTCGTTTCCGGAATGCCGGTACATCCGAAATACTACTTAACTTTGAAGCCAGCAAAAAAACCAGAATGGAAAGTAATATCAAGCTTGGCTTTAAAAACCTTTTTTCAAAACCCGGATCGGCAACAGTTTTAGCTGCCCTTCTTTTTCTTCCCCTGCTGTTTATTGGAACCCATACCAGCCACGACTGGGGCGATGATTTCGCACAATATATCCACCAGGCCGGAAATATAGTGA
>CAIWMA010000096.1 GCA_903913645.1 uncultured Bacteroidales bacterium
TAATACGTACCGGGTTTGTAGAAATAGCTTCAACAGGGCACAATTCCTTTAACTCTTTTTCATCCACTTTTGCAGTACTGATCACAGGTCGGCCACGGAAAATACCAGGAACTTTTACCGTTGTAACATCAGGTATAAACTGCTTGCCCTGGTGATAGAGGATTTTGAGGTTATTGAACATTGTGGGAGAGATGGTTAATGGTTAAAAGAAAATGGTTGGTTAAAAGCTGGGAGTCGGAAGGCGGAAGCTGGGAGCCTTAATCTCAAAGACCTAACCCCTAAACCCTTTACAAATCATGCCCGCTGTAGGACAAATTAAAACTTTTGTTACAGATCGGGAAATCCGAAATTTCGTTATTCCTCACTGAAAGCGCCAAAGCCATCCAGTTGTGGAACGAAGGATCTTTGATCTTATAATGCTTCAATTCACCTTTTAAACCGGTAATGGCACAATGGCATATTTCGCCACGCCATCCTTCGACGAGCGAAATTGTAAACAGATTTTCTCCTGGAGATCTTAAAGATTTTTCAGCAGTAAATTCTGTAACCTCCGGAACAGCAGCAATAAGTTCACGCAAGTATCTGATCGATTGAAACACTTCTTTTCTCCGGATGGCTACCCGTGAATACACATCGCCATGACGTTTTATAATAGGTTCGTGATTCAGTTCCTGGTAAAGATTATGAGGATGTGAATGCCTGATATCGCGGATAACTCCTGATCCCCGGGCAGCCATTCCAACGGCACCTAGGGAAGAAGCATCCTCAACTGAAAGCACACCTGTACGTTCAAACCGTGACAAGGCACTGGGCATATTGAACAATTCTTTGTTCATTTCGGTAAAATCAGGTTCAAAGGTGTCAAGTACTTCTGAAAGCCTTTCTGCCAGAATTTTAGTAAATGGATATTTATTCCGCCCGGGCCGGATCAATCCTTTTGAAAGACGGTTTCCACACCACTCCTGCAAAAAATTCACAATAGGCGTACGTAACCTGCCGAATACCGAACTCCCAAGCTGATAGGCGATATCTGTACAAACAGCGCTCAAATCGCCGGTATGAATGGCAATCCGTTCCAATTCCAGAGCAACCGTCCTGATAAAATCTATATCGCGGGAAGTTTCAAATCCACACAAGCTTTCCCATACGTGGGCAAAAGCGACTGAATGCCCGACAGTTGTATCCCCCGCAATATTTTCGGCGAGGGTTGCCAATTCGTTTAGTTGTTTCTTCTCAAGGAATAATTTCTCTATTCCGCGATGCTGATAACCAAGCTGAATTTCAAGGTGTAAAATCTGTTCTCCATTGCAGATAAACCTGAAATGCCCTGGCTCAATAATTCCGGCATGTATAGGCCCCACTCCCACTTCATGAAGTTCCTCGCTATCAATCGAATAAAACGGGTAATTGGAAATATCCTGGTTTTTATCAAAACGATCGTGTGGATACCGAACCGGCTTTAACCAGGGGTGATCCGTATATTTTATTCCGAAATTTTCATGAATTTCCCGTTCAAATTTCTCGAAACAAAGGTTCTTTGCAGTGAATGATGCAAGCTCCATAGTGTTGTCGACCAGGCAAGAAGACACATAAATTACATGATCCAGGTCGCCGGCAATGCAACAAATCAGTTTTATCTTTTCACCCTCACGGTAACCGTAATAATTCACGCAATGCCGCCCGGGACTCTCAACTACCATGCCCGTGTTCAGAACCAGGAAAGCATTGTACGAAACTTCAGGAATATCCGAAACCCGTACCGGCTGATTGTTTTTTATGGTGAGGTAATGCATTTTTATAAGATATGAGTTATGAGTTATGAGTTATGAGTTATGAGTTTTGGGAAATCGCAGTTCACTATTCATTTTTCACTTTTAACTTTACTACATAGGTAACAGATGAACGCTATCCTTCAGCATTTGAACAAAAATAGCTGGTGGGTTTAATCCCAGGTAAATCGCTGTTGCTAAAAGTATAAATTGTGAAAGGGATTCCCATGGGCTTATTTTCGTAACATTTGAATCATCAAAACCAACTGCCGGAACAAAGAGGACTTTGAAGATATTTTTCCCAAAAGACCAGATGATCATGGTTAAAAGCAATAAAACAGCAATAAGGAGAATGATCTGACGCGCATCAAAAAGCGATTTAAAAATCAGGAACTCACTCACAAACAAGCCTGAAGGAGGCATTGCTGATGCACTTATAAACCCTAATAACAGCACCATAGCTCCTGTAGGATTGTACTTGAAATAATTGCCAAGGTGATAGATGCTTTTATCAAGAAACACATTATAAAGCTGGTTAAACTGGAAAAACAGGCTGGATTTCACAAATGCGTGAAGGATAATATGAAGTATGGCAGCATAGTAGCCGATTCCACCGGCGGCTACTCCAAGCATCACAATTCCCATATGTTCAATGCCGGAATATGCAAACATCCGTTTAATATTTTTTACTTTCAGCATATAAACAGTCGCTACAAAAAGCGAAAGGAAAGCCGCTGAACCAACAACCAATTGAGCCCAGTGAAGCAGCGGCGTATTGGCTATGACAATGTAAAAACGAAAAATCCCGACGAATCCAAGATTCATCAATACTGTTGCAAATAATGCGCCTGCAGGTGCCGGAGCTTTATCTTTGGCGTCGATACCGGCAGTAAACATGGGAACCAACCCTAGTTTAGCTGTAAAACCAGTAAAAATGAAAAGGAATGCCATCCTCAGCCACACAGGATTCAGTTCAGCTTTTCGTGCCAGCAGGTTGCTGAACGAAAGATCATCGGAGCCGGCATGATGCAACGAAAGACTTAGAAATAAAATCCCGATAAAGATGAACGTTATACTGATAGCACATATAAAAACATATTTCCATGTTCCTTCCAGTGCCAGCTTATTACGGTGGTGATATATCAATGCCGAAGCGCTTAATGTAGTAATCTCAGTAAAAATCCAGGTAACAGCTATGTGATTTGATAGGTATCCGGCACTGATTGCCATGATCAACAACACCATCGA